>JAUTXJ010000275.1 GCA_030838075.1 Acidobacteriaceae bacterium | reverse complement strand
CGTCAGCGAAGCCACCTTGGAAGTTTGCGCTCGGAAAATATCTTAGAAAAATCCCCGCGCATCGGGTTAAAACCAGGGCGTCAGGGAATTAACGCTTGCTGCCGACCTTCGCTTGTTGCGCGACTTTGGCGGCCTGCGCGGCCAGCGCCTGGTTCACTTCCAGATAGGTCATCTTCAATTTGCCAAGCAGATCGACTATCAAATTTTCCTCTTCCGGCGCCAGGTGCCCCTTGGTTTTTTCTTGCAGCACATCCAGCATATCGATCAGTTCGCGTGCAGCTTCGGGATCGATCACCGGTTGGCCGGTTCGCGGATCTGCGTAGGCGCCCAGGACCATTGCGGCATTGCTGCCAATCATGCGAATCAAATTTTCAAACGCTGGTGAAGCTATGGGCGCATCCGCGGATAGCTGCGCGTTGGAAGAGAACCCGGTCGCTGCCGGTGCCACAGGTTGCCGCGCCGCTTCCAGTTGCGCTTCGCGTTCCGCTTTGCGCTCTTCCGCTTCCACTACGTCTTTGCGAATATCGCCTTCGGCCGTAAAAGGCCGCCGGTCAATTACGCGAAATGCCTCTTCGTGCTTATCTTCAGGCAAAGTAGTCCCTCAATGTTAATGTGGCTTGTAGTTTATCACGCTAGTTCCGTTTAGCCATCGCCGCGGCTGGCTGCTCAACCTTCAGGTCGTATGGAATGCGTGATGAGTGCTCTTGTCAAAAGTTGTCAGCCGCCGTAAAGTGGAAACCCCGCAACGAAGAAATTCTGCGGACACCCGATGCGCTCCCCAACAAAAAAATCATCCAAGTCCAGGAAGAAAACTTCAGCAGGCAATGTTTCAACACGAAAATCGGCCCGCGCCAACAATGTGTCCACCGGCGAGTGGTTCGAGAAACTCGTCGCCGTGCAAAAACGTCTGCGCGCGCCGCAAGGCTGCCCGTGGGACCGTGAGCAGACCCACGCGACGTTACGCCCTCACCTGATCGAAGAAGCGTATGAAGTGATCGACGCGCTCGATTCCGGCGACGACGCGAAATTTGCCGAGGAAATGGGCGATCTTTTACTCCAGGTGGTTTTCCATTCCGAAATTGCCCGCGAAGAAGAACGCTTCACGGTGGCCGATGTGATACGCGAAATTCACGACAAGATGGTGCGGCGCCACCCACACGTATTCGGGGACGTTCGTGCAAGGAATTCCGCTGAAGTTTTGCAGAATTGGGAACGCATCAAAGCCGGCGAACGGCTCGATAAAAATGCTTCTTCTAAAAACGGCACTGGGAAGCCACAACAGAATCCCGCATCGCTGCTTGACGGCGTTTCCCGCGGACTGCCTGCCATGCTGCAAGGCCTGCAACTGACGCGCAAAGCGTCCCGCGCGGGTTTTGACTGGCAGGACGCCGACGGCATCTTCGAAAAATTGCGGGAAGAAATGGCTGAGGTTCGCCATGCATTGACCGAAAAGGATTTCAGGAAAACCGAAGAAGAACTCGGTGACTTGCTTTTTGCAGCGGTGAATCTTGCGAGGTTTGTGCAAGTCGATCCCGAAATTGCGCTGAAAAAAGCCAACGCAAAATTTCAGCGGCGCTTCGTGGAAATGGAGAAAGCCGCTCGGCAGAGCGATCGCACCTTCGACGGGATGGCTCGCGAAGAAAAAGAATCGCTGTGGGACGCGGTGAAACACGGGGAAAAAAAGAATGCCGGTGCGCATAAATCGGGAAACGGCGAATCTCAAAGTGCGAAGCCGCAAGGTTCCCGCATGAGCGCGTCCAGCGGACGATGACCGGCAGCATCGTCATCCGCAAGTGCCAGTCACTCGACGAATTTCACCTTTGCGTGGCGCTGCAACGCGAAATCTGGCAAGAAGCCGATCTTGAAATCGAGCCGGTCACAGCCTTCGTGGTAGCAGCCAACACCGGCGGCCAAGTGCTTGGCGCTTTCGACGGCGAGTGCCTGGCGGGCTTCACGTTAGCAATCGTAGGCATCCGCGATGGCGTTCCGTATCTGCACTCGCACATGACTGGCATTCACGCCGACTTTCGCGACCGGGGCGTCGGCAGAATGCTGAAACTTTTCCAGCGAGAGGAAGCTCTAAGCCGGAATATTCGCCTGATCCGATGGACTTTTGATCCGCTTGAATTTCGTAACGCTTATTTCAATCTCAATCGACTGGGCGCAATTTGCAGAACCTATTTGCCGAATTTTTACGGCGTCACCAGCAGTCCTTTGCACCGCGGTTTGGCCACCGATCGCTTGTTGGCCGAATGGCATCTCGACTCGCCGCGCGTTATGGCCGCCACCGCTGGCGTGCCGGTGCAAATTCTCGAGTGCGCAGCAGTGATCGCCATGCCAGCTGCCCCTGACGATGGATCGTCAGTGGCTCCAGGGCTGTCCTCGGAGGAAGTCACACGAATACAGCAACGGCTGCGAAACGAATTTACGAAATATTTCCAGCGTAACTATGCGGCGGTAGCGGTGCGCAGGGAGGCCCCAAGCCGCGGTTATTTGTTGTGCCCCTGGAGCGATTTTTAGGAACTAGAGAGGTCACAATTTCCGGCATGAAAATTAAGGAAATTACTCTTCGAGAAGTGCCTATGAAGCTGGTCGCTCCTTTTGAAACCAGCATGGACCGCGTGGAATCGCGCCGGGTGTTGCTGGTTGAAGTCAATGTCGACGGCGTGACGGGCTGGGGCGAATGCGTAGCAGGTGAGGATCCTTACTACAGCCCAGAGACGATGGAGACCGCTTGGATCGCTTTGCGCGATTATTTGTGGCCGCTCATTAAAGGAAGGGAATTTGGCTCGGCGGCTGAGGTCTGGTCTTTGCTCGCACGGGTCCGCGGCCACAATATGGCTAAAGCATCACTTGAAGCTGCCGTATGGGATGCGGAGGCACGACAAAAAAATCTGCCGCTCTGGAAATTGCTTGGTGGTACGCAACGGGAGATTAGCTGCGGCGTCTCCATCGGACTTAAAGAATCACTTGAAGTATTGGTTGAGGCGGTAAAAAGAGAAATCGCTACTGGTTATCAGCGGATCAAGATAAAAATTAAGCCCGGCAAGGATCTGGAACTGGTTCGTCGGCTGCGCCAGGATTTTCCGCGGATTAAATTAATGGTGGATGCTAACTCCGCCTATACCCTGGAAGACTGGCCGTTGTTGAAACAGCTCGAAGGTTTTTACTTGATGATGATCGAACAGCCCTTGGGGTGGGATGACCTGTACAGCCACATCGAATTACAGAAAAAGTTGGACACGCCGATCTGTCTCGACGAGTGCATCCATAATGAAGATCAGGCTCAGGCAGCCGTTACCCTGGGCGCTTGCAAGATCATTAATATTAAACTTGGCCGTGTGGGCGGATTTACGGTGGCCAAGCGGATCCACGATATTTGCCAACGCGCGGGAGTTCCGGTGTGGTGCGGAGGCATGTTGGAAACGGGCATAGGCCGGGCGCACAATATTGCGCTATCTACGCTGCCTAACTTCACGCTGCCCGGGGATGTCGCCGCGAGCAAGCGCTACTGGCTCGAGGACATTATCGATCCTGAAGTAATTGTCTCGTCGCGGGGAACGATCACAGTCCCGCAAGGTC
>JAUTXJ010000228.1 GCA_030838075.1 Acidobacteriaceae bacterium | reverse complement strand
GAACCCTGCCAAAAGCGTCAGCAATAGGAGAATTGGTATGGCGGCTACAAGAGTGGATAACCACCAATGACCGAAAGGGTCATAGACTTGCGTCCAGGTCACAGGATCCTCCGCCGAAGAGAATTGCGACCCTTGAAGGTTGCGAATCTTCGGAAGAAACACAAATCAGCTAAGTAGTGCGCTTGTGAAATAGTGCTTGGCTGCGGAATTGTCAAGCAAGAAGTGAGCCTAGCATAGGATGCACTCCCGGCGTACCCGTCGCGAGCCATAAGCCGAATTATCGCGATATACTAGTTACCATCAAGCTTATGCGAATCCTCCTGGCCGAAGACGAACGAAAAGTTGCGAGCTTCATCGCTCGCACTCTTAGAGAAAATTCCTACGCCGTCGACATCGCCGACACCGGTGAAAAAGCCCTCGAGCTCGGCAGGGAAGTGAATTACGACGCCATCCTTTTGGATGTGCGGCTCCCGGGCATAAGCGGAATTGAAGTCTGCCGCGAGCTACGGCAGCGCGGAATCGAATCTCCCGTCATGATGCTTACCGCGCGAACCCTCGTCGAGCAGCGCGTCGAGGGACTGGATGCCGGCGCTGACGATTATTTAACGAAGCCCTTCGTGCTGGCTGAACTCCTTGCGCGCGTGAGAGCCCTGGTCCGCCGCGGCTTCCACAAAGGAAATGCTCGCCTCCATTACGCCGATCTGGAGCTCGATCGCCATCGCCGCCGTGCCATGCGCGGCAAGGAAATAATTCCGTTAACCTCCAAGGAATTTGCGCTGCTGGAGCTTTTCCTCTTGCACGCCCCGGACTTGATCACCCGGAGCGCTATTGTCGAACATGTGTGGGACTACCATTTCGACAGCGAAACCAATCTTGTGGAGGTGTACATCAATCGCCTGCGCCAGAAAATCGACGTGAGCGGCGCCCCAAAATTAATCCATACCGTGCGCGGCGTCGGCTACCGCCTAGGCATGCCCGAAAGTTAGCATCATGCGGAGGGTGCCCCAGGCTCGATTTGTAGCCTGGGTCTTGAATTGGCTTTGAAGTTAGCTTTGAATTTAGCCTTTTAATTTGGTTTCAACGTTTATCCAAGTCGTCTTCCAAAAAACACCAGAAACCCGTAGCGCAAATCAAACACCCTCAAGAACGGTCAACCTCCGCTGAATACTCTTCCTCACTCACATGCTCCAACCACACCACATTGACGCCGTTCTGGTCCGCTTCCTGTATCGCCAAATGAACCATAGTGTGACTCGCATCCGCCCCATGCCAGTGACGTTCCCCCGCTTCAATCCAAACCGAATCACCTGCCGTAATAATTTGCGGCCGCTTGCCCGCCAGTTGAACCCGTCCGACTCCTGTTAATACATGCAACGCCTGCCCCATGGGATGCGTATGCCACGCTGTCCGCGCCCCCGGCTCAAACGAAACGCGATTCACTGCAAATCTGGCAGGCGCAGCAGCGGCCACGATCTCATCGATCCACACCGTCCCAGTGAACCAATCCTGCGGCCCCTTCCGGCAACCGCGCATCTCGTTAATAAGTATTTTCATTTTTTTTCCTACGCTCCAGGCGCGTGACGCGCACCTATGACAATTTCCCCGGCGTAAACAGCGCCGTCATCTCCATCACATCGCGATAATAATCTTTCTGCTTCAATTCCGCCGCGGCTTCTTCGTCAACAATAGCAATGGCATCGGGATGAAGTTGCAGTGCCGAAGCCGTCACCGAAGCGGTAAGAGGTCCCTCGATCGCCTTCGCAACAGCGCCCGCTTTCGCCGCGCCGGTAGCCAACATA
Source organism: Acidobacteriaceae bacterium (assembly GCA_030838075.1). GTDB lineage: Bacteria > Acidobacteriota > Terriglobia > Acidiferrales > UBA7541 > Acidiferrum. The sequence goes on along the minus strand of JAUTXJ010000228.1, from coordinate 1,136 downwards.
AGCACGCGCCTGGTGCTCAATATTGTGCCGATACCCATAGTGATCGCGAGCCGCGGCATCTTCTCTCCAGCGCCAAAGAATTTCCGGTTATCCTCCACCGTCGCTTTGCTTAGCACCTTCAGCCGCGTTTTCGACGCGAAGCTCGACGTCGGTTCATTAAAACCGATGTGACCGTTGCGCCCAATTCCCAGAATCTGCAGGTCGATACCCCCCGCGCTTTGAATTTCAGCTTCATACCCAGCACAATATTTTTCGTAATCCCCACTGATAGTGCCGTCCGGAATATGAATGTTTCGAGGTTGAAGGTTTACATGCGAAAAAAAATGTTCCGTCATGAAATGACGAAAACTCTGCGGATGTTCAGGAGAAATCCCCAGGTACTCGTCCAGATTAAACGTAACCACCCGGGAAAAATTGAGTGCTTCGTCACGGTGCAGCCGCACCAGTTCCCGGTACACACCAATCGTCGTACTCCCCGTTGCCAAACCCAGCCGCACCTCCGGATTCTGGCGTATCGAGTTGGCCACAATACGCGCCGCTTCCCGGCTCAGCTCTTCATAATTTGATTTTAGGACCACCAGCATTTAACGTAAGCCCGCCCATGTTTTGGAGTTCAGCGATGTGCCCGTCACAAACAAACTCTTGTTGCGCTCGCCCTTGCCATTTAAACTTTTCTGAGCCACCATGCTGTGCTTCGCAGCGTCCCGATAGACTACAACATCCGCGCCATCAATTGCTGGCCGGGCCATTACTAAAACGATTTAACCTGACCACGTGACCGGTTAGGCGCATCTTAATTTGCGCTACCGCTCAAATGCAGCGGGAGAGATAACACCCAAGATGGCACTCACCACCACCGATTGGATCGTAATTGCCGCCTACCTGCTCCTCAATTTGTTGATCAGTCTGTATTACCGCCGCCGTTCCTCGGGCAGCACCGAAGAATTTTTCGTATCGGGACGAAATGTTTCCTGGTGGCTTGCCGGCACCTCTATGGTGGCCACCACCTTCGCCGCCGACACCCCCCTACTCGTCGCGGGCTTGGTAGCCAAAAACGGAATCTCCGGCAACTGGCTGTGGTGGTCGCAATGTCTCTGCGGCATGATGACCGTTTTTTTCTTTGCCCGCTATTGGCG
>JAUTXJ010000071.1 GCA_030838075.1 Acidobacteriaceae bacterium | reverse complement strand
TTGCCGTTGCGGCTGGGATTGTTGGTGGATACGAGTTTGAGTCAGAGGCGTGTTTTGGAGGAAGAGCGAAGCGCTAGCTACAGCTTTCTCGACCATTTGCTGCGCGAAAATAAAGATTTGGCGTTTGTGATTCACTTCGACAGGGAAGTGGAGTTGCTGGAGGACTTCACTGGGTCGCGGCCGAAATTGCAAGCGGCGCTGCAGTCGCTGCAGACGCCGCAGACGGGTGCGAATTCCGGCGGCGGCGGTGGACAAAGCGGAGGCGGAGGCCAAGGCGGTGGAATTGGTGGCGGTGGAATTGGTGGCGGGGGAATCGGTGGAGGAGGAATCGGCGGCAGGCGGGGCGGAGGCGGCGGTGGTGGCGGACGAGGCTCGGGACACGGCGGCGGAACGCTGCTTTACGATGCGGTGTATCTGGCGGGCGACGATTTAATGAGCAAGCAGCGGGGGCGCAAGGCACTGATCATACTTTCGGATGGCGTGGACCATGGCAGCAAAGTGGGGATAACCACGGCGATCGAAACGGCGCAGCGAGCGGATACGGTGGTGTATTCGATTTTGTTCAAGGATGACGAGGGATCTGGCCACGGCGGCGCGGTTTCGATGGGGCCGTTTGGAACAGGGCGGCGTGGAGGAGGAAGAGGTCCGCAGGAAGCGCGAGTTGACGGAAAAAAAATATTGGAACAGATTTCGAAAGAGACCGGGGGAAGAATGTTCGAGGTCTCGAAGAAAGAAACGGTCGAAAAGATTTACGGGCAGATTGAAGAGGAGCTGCGCAATCAGTACAGCCTTGGTTATACGCCGGACAAAAATACCGGGCCGGGATATCACAAGTTGCATGTGACCACGAAACAGCAAGAGCTGGTGGTGCAGGCGCGGGATGGATATTACTCAGGGCAGTAAAGTTTGAAGTCGATTTTATTTTGTCAATGTCGTGTGACGGTTGTCACCACTGCTTTTTCGCGACGCTGCCCGACTCCACAATGGTGTTCGCATCTCATAACGAGCCCTGGGACGGGTTCGTACGATTGACGCTAACGTTTGCGGGGAATATGATCGCCGCATTAGATTTACGACGGAGGGTGAGCTGGCCCCTGAATCGAGGTGCTTCTGTGAATAGAATCAGCGGAGCAGTGGGTACGATCCTAAAGCGCAAGGGCGGCGAAATCTGGTCGGTGCGTCCGGATCAAACTGTTTACGAAGCTATCGAGATGATGGCTGACAAAGGTGTGGGGGCGCTGCTGGTGATGTCGGACGGAAAACTGGCGGGCATTATTTCGGAACGGGATTACGCGCGGAAGGTGATTCTGCAGGGAAGATCTTCGCGGACGACGGTGATTCAGGAGATCATGACGAGCCCGGTGATTTCGGTTAGCCCCAAGGATGCGGTGGACGAATGCATGGAGCTGATGACGCGAAACCGGATACGTCATCTTCCGATTATGGAGAATGAGCGGGTGATTGGGATTGTGTCGATTGGGGATTTGGTGAAGTGGCTGGTGTCCGAGCAGGAAGAGACGATCGAGCATTTGCATAACTATATTTCGGCGAAATATCCTAGCTGAGAGACTGCCTTTTATTTTTCGCGGTAAAACCTGCTCATCATTATTCGTCGTTCTCACTGGGCGAGCTTTTCAGCAGGCCTTGATCGCGCAATATTCTGCGAACTTTTTTGGGTGAGATGGATAAGCGCGTGGCCACGCGCGCTACTTTGCGATTTTCGCGGCGCCACACTTTGGGAATGACGATGGCGGCAAATTCTTCGCTGACCTGCTGAAACGATTTATTGCCCACCATGCCTTGGGACCATTCGCGCAGCGTGGAATTGATGTTGCCTGCGCCGCGAATCTTGCGCTTTAAGTCCTGGAGTTCACGCCAAACATAATCCTGATGAGCGGGCTTGAGCAGGGCAGCAGCGGCATCGACGCACTGCTGGGCGGGTTCGAGATCGTCTGGAAAATCGAGGCAGAGCGCGAGGCCAAGGGTGATGTGAGCTTTGGCGATGAGGCGGCGATTTTGCGTGTGCTGGGCGGATTCGAGAGCTTCGCGGGCGAATTCGCAGGCTAGCTGCGAAGAGGGGACGCGGCTGGAGCCTTCCTCAATTTGGCCTTCAAACATTGCGCCTTGCACGGCGGCTTGCAGCATGCGCGCGCGAGCTTTGAGGACGCTGTCCTTTTTTTCGGCGCCGAGCCGGAAGGCGGTGGCAGCCTGGGCGGCGGCGTGATCGAGTTCGCCGTCGTCTAAATTGAGATAGCCGAGAGTGATGTGGACGTTGCCATTGCCGCGATGATCGTCGTAACGCTGATAGATTTCCTGGGCTTTGGCGAGGTGTTCGAAGGCCTCTTTGCGGAGTTGAGTACGCTGCTCGCGTGAGGGCAGTTTCGGTGCGGGGGAAGATTTAGAATTTGCTTTGGCTTTTTTGCTGGCCTTTTTTCTGAGCCGGGCGGCTTCTGAATCGATTTTATTTCCTAGTTGAAGGGCGAGCAGGCGCTTCACGAAAGCGATGTTGACGAAGGATCTGGCGAGATTGCGATTATAAGGATCGCGCTGGTTGTAGAGCTCGATGGCTTTCTCAAATTGTGAGAGGGCGTGCTCGGAATTGCCCTGGCGGCGGGCGATTCTGCCATAGGCGGAGCTGATGTTTCCGAGAGTGACGTAGTCGTCGGTGTCGGCCAAAACTTCTTCGGCTTCGGCGAGGATTTTGGCGGCTTTTTCGGGGTGACCTTCCTGGAAAGCGACCCAGCCTTCCAAAACTTGCATGACCGCGGCCATTTTGGGGAACTTGAGCTGCATGGCCAAATCCCTGGCCTTGGCGACATAGCCGAGGGCGTCTTCGTAGCGGCCCTGGCGGCGAAGACAACGGCCCATCCAGAAATTTGCGATGGAGATCATTTGTTTGTCGCTGATTTCGTTTTCGAGGGTGAGAACGGTGTTGAAGTTTTTGATGGCCTTGGCGAATTCTTCTTCGGACATGGCGACCAGGCCGTCGGCCATACGTAGGTGCGCGTACTCAAGCAGAGTGAGGCTTTCGGGGGAGGCGTTGGAGAAATGGGACAGGAGTTGTTTTAGCAGTGGGCGGCCGGGAAATCCGACGTCGACCCATTGGGCGAAATAGCCGAGCAAGATAACGGAATTGTTCTGGCGGAGCTGGATGGATTTGAGGATTTCGTGGTGGGCGGTGAGGCAGCGGAGACCGGCTTCGATGCGACGGTTGGCGATGTCTTCCTTGATCTGAGCAAGGAAGTCGTGGGGGATTTCGATTGAGGAGACGGTATCGGGTTTGAGTATGGACGGAGACATATTTTCAAACGATCGGGCCCACCCTTGCAAAAAACAAAATCGCAAAGGGTAGACCACCCAGGTTCAAAAGCTAAGAGCTCCAGGGGCCGGACAACTGTGTGGCCGAAGCGGGCACACGTCCGAATCGGACTAGTGGCTTTGACCTGGACCCAATTCTGGAGTCTACTCCATCATGGTCGCTGTGGCTGCCGGGATTGTGCATACTGTTCCGATGAGCAACCACAAAAACGACCAACAAAACACTAAGATGCAAAGTACACAGCGAAGCCGCGTAAGGGAAGGCGTGAATGCAACGAATCGCGTCGTTCCGGTAAATAGCGCGCCTCGCGGATTTGATCCTAAGCGCGACCTACCTGCAGGATTTCTTGAGTTTCTGCGACCACTGCATGAGGAGTTGACACCGAGGCAGCAAGCCCTTGTTCAGCGGCGCGGAGCGGCGCTGGCAGAGTCGAATGGTGGGAAACTGCCCGATTATCTGCCCGCGTCGGAGGCGACGCGGAGCGCGTGGCGAATTGAACTGCCGCAGTGGTGCGCGGATCAACGCAACCAGATGACTGGGCCCGCGGATGAGGCGGACCTGGTGGTGAAGATGCTGAACTCGGGCGCGCCGGGGGTAATGCTGGACCTCGAGGATTCGACAGCGAATGTCTGGGAGCACAACCAGCGTGGGATCAAAAATATTCTTGAGGCGCTTACGGGGAGGTTGAATTATTTCGATCGCAAACGCGATAAGACGGTGGAGATTCGTGCTAATAACACGGTGATCTTCACGCGGCCGAGGGGATTGCATCTGCATCAGGCGGCCGTGCTGGACGGGGAATTGCTGGCGGCGTCGCTGTTCGATGTGGCCATGGTTGCGTTTCAGGTGGATTACGGCGCGCTGAAACACCCGCTGTGTATTTACATTCCGAAATCGGAGTCGGCGGAAGAAGGGCTGTGGTGGCGCGATTTATTCCAGATGATTGCCAAAGCGAAGGGGCTGCCGGCGAATGCGATCAAGTGCATGGCGCTGGTGGAATCGCATCCCATGGCGTTTCAGATGGAAGAGTTTGCGTGGAATTTGCGGGAACACATTCTGGGATTGAACCTGGGGCGCTGGGACTACATGGCCAGCTTGATCCATTTCAATCTTACAAATCCGAAGTGGGTGTTGCCGGATCGCAACACCATTCCGCACAACGTGGCGTTTTTTCAGAACCTGCGCGAATTGATTCCGGAGATTTGCCACAAGCACGGGATGCTCGCAATCGGTGGGATGACCGCGCTTTATCCCAGCCGCGAAGACGCGGAGCTGAATGCGCGAGCGCTGAAAGTGCTTGCGGAAGATAAGAAGAACGAGTCGCTGTCTTTGATGGACGGCGCGTGGACCGGGCATCCGGATCAGAACGAGATTGCGGTGGCGCAATTTCCGGCACCGAACCAGCTGCAGAAGCGTCCAGAGAAGGCTGAGCAGCATCCGGATCTGCGGCCGCTGCCGACGAATGTGGGTAAGCGCACGGTGGCGGGTACCAGGGCGGCGATTCGAACGGTGATTCGGTATCGCAACTGCGTTTTGAATGGCAAGGGTGCGAGTCTGCTGGATGGATATATGGAAGACCTCGCAACCGATCGGATTTACCGGTTGATGATTGCGCAGCGGATGATGCATTCGGACGTGGTTGAAGTTTTGGACGAGACCGGGAAAGCGGTACGGCATACGGCGGAATTTATTACGCGGCTGTTTGATGAGGAGCTTGACCGGCTGCTTGCCGAGTCTTCGAAAGAGAACGATGAGGCAGGGGCGACGCGGCTTCGCGAGGCTCTCAGGATGAGCGAGGAAATGATTCATAGAGGGGAATTTGACCCTGCGTGATTGCGTGATTGGATTGCGCGTAAACGATTTCTCGATTTTTGCTCCGCAGCAAACGAGACAAGGAGAACACCATGACGGCTAACGGAAGCAACGGGAAAAACGGGAACGGGAATGGAAACGGACACTACCAGCACGGCCGAGCGGAATGGTCGAGTGATCCGCGCTGGGCGGGTATAACGCGGACTTATTCTGCGGCGGATGTGCGGCGGCTGCGGGGAACCATTCAGATTGAGTACACGCTGGCGAGGCTGGGCGCGGAGCGGCTATGGAACTTGATGCACAGCGACGATTACGTTCCAGCGTTGGGTGCAATTACCGGAAACCAAGCGATCGAAATGGTGCAGGCGGGATTGAAAGCGATTTACGGCAGCGGCTGGCAAGTTGCCGCGGACGGAAATACGGCGGGCGATGTTTATCCGGATCAGAGTTTGTATCCGTGCGACAGCGCGCCGAACCTGGTGGAACGGATTAACAAGGCATTGATGCGCGCGGATCAGATTGAATCCGCGGAAGGAAAACATTCGGGTACGTATTGGTTTGCGCCGATCGTGGCGGACGCGGAGGCCGGATTTGGTGGTTCGCTGAACGCGTATGAATTGATGAAAGCGATGATTGAGGCGGGCGCGGCGGGCGTTCATTTTGAGGACCAGCTTTCTTCGGCGAAGAAATGCGGGCATCTGGGCGGCAAGGTGGTGGTGCCGATACGCGAATTTATCGAAAAGCTGGTGGCGGCGCGGCTCGCTGCGGATGTTTGCGGGGTGCCGACGATTTTGATTGCGCGGACGGATGCGAACTCAGCAGGGCTTTTGCTTTCGGACGCGGACGAGCGCGACCGTGAATTTATTTATGGCGAACGGACGCCGGAAGGCTTTTATCAGTTTCGCGGCGGGATCGATGCGGCGATTGCGCGGGGGCTGGCTTACGCCCCTTATGCCGATGTGCTGTGGTGCGAAACTTCCACGCCGGATTTGGCGGAAGCGAAGAAATTTGCGGACGCTATTCACGCGAAATTCCCTGGCAAGCTGCTGGCTTACAACTGCTCGCCGTCATTCAATTGGAAGAAAAAACTGGACGACGCGACGATTGCGAATTTTCAACGCAAGCTTGGCGAGATGGGCTACAAGTTTCAATTCGTAACGCTGGCGGGATTTCATGCGTTGAATATGTCGATGTTTACTCTGGCACGCGGGTATGCGGAGTCGGGGATGACGGCTTATTCGAAGCTGCAACAGGAAGAGTTTGCGGCGCAGGAACTGGGGTATCGCGCGGTGACGCACCAGCGATTTGTGGGTACCGGATACTTTGATGAGATCGCGCAGGTTGTTTCTGCGGGAAATTCATCGACGACGGCGCTTGCAGGGTCGACGGAAGCAGAGCAGTTTCATGGGACGATCCAGCCGGAAGCGGCGCCTCGGACCAGCGTAGAAGTTCACAACTGAAGAACACATATTGAGGAGCGGCACGTTCAGGCAAAACAATTAACGGGGAGCGAGAAAAGCGCCGACTCTTTGCAAAAACCGCCGCGCAAAGGGTTGGCCCCCGCGCTGTTCATTTAACGCGGTTGCAGCCTCGAGCGATTGGGGCGAGAAATAGATGAGAGTGCGGCGGACCACGGTCCAATCGTTGGCGCTGGTGGGTGAGCCGGTTCTTTGCTCGGTCCAGTTACCAAAATTGTCGTATTTGTAGGAGTACTGCACATGCGATTCCCGTGAATAGGGAGACGTGGGTGATGAAACTTCGGTGGGTTGCGGAGATCTAGGCGGATTTGGGTCCCCGGTTGTAAATTGGTGTTCTTCGAGTTTATCGGAATGTTCGTTGTACGTAATCTTGGTAGTACCTTCCATGGCATAGCCGGTGTAATGGTGCTGTTCGATTAATCGGCCGTCGGCATCGTAGACGTACGTAATCCTTGTAAAATTGCGTTGTTCCCCGAGTAGTTTAGTGAGCTGCGCTGCCATCTCCTCGGCTGCTGCTGGGTCCGCCCTTAATTCCTGTTGAGCTTCTGCGGGTAGCAAGTACTGAAAACTTTCGATTGTATACCTTAACTCCGCGAGACGACCATTTGAGTCGTAGGTGCGAATGAGTCTGTTCACGAAGTTACCGTTCACATCGGAGACCTGCCACTCCACGGGCTTATCTTGCTCATTGAATAAAACTCTTGCGTGACCACCAGTGGGGATAGGGAGATATGGATCTTCGCCTTCGGGCATGGGGAACATGTACTGAGTGCCTTCAGGGACTAGCGGCTGGGATGGGGCCGACATGATGCGAGTCTTGCGACTCGTGTCGTCGTATTCGAAGGACGAAGCTCCAAGCGGATCTCCAGTGATGCTGATAATTCGGCCTTTTTCGTCATAGCTATACTTTATTTCGGTCGTGGGCGAACCGGAACCGGCCGACGTTTTCTTGAGCAAGCGGCCAGCGGAATCGTACGTGTAGGTTGTAGAAAACTCCTGGGGCCCGGATTCGGATGCGTTGCTATTGGAGGACTGTAGGATGCGGCCCTCGGGGCTGAACTTCGTTGTGGTGGTGTACTTCCTGGCAGGGACGTTATCAAAGGCGGGAAAAGTGTGCTCCTCGGTATATAGCTCTACTGGGCCACGGAGGCCGGCCTTTTCCCGGTCTGACATAGAAGAGTTTTCTCCGCTGGAGAGTTTATTTGTGATGGCGGGGTCAGACTGATCAGTAGTTGCACGGAGTGATTCGGCGGACATAAAAGTGCATGGTGGCAATGTCGCGAGGATGGCGACTGCGAGTTTTAGATACACTGTGATTACTGGAGGGATGCATAACTATCATGCTTCAGAGGAGGGGGCAAGCTAATTAGCGCGCGGGGGGCGAGTTTGGTCGGTAGATTATTCGGCAAAGTCGCATCGGGCACGGACTTCGGTGTTTTCGTGGTGATGACGGCGCGAGGACTTTTATCACAGAAAATAGAATGCTCAGAAAAAGCCCCACCCTTGCAAAAACCCCAAGAATGGGGCACCCAACTTCAAAGGCAAAAGCTAAGTTCAATGGCAAAGGCCAACTTCAAGGGCAATGAGGGTCAGGCGGATTGTTGGGAGGAGCGTTGGCGCTGCTCGGAGACTTTTGAGAGCTTGCCGGATTTTACGTCGTAGACGAAGCCACGCACGGGGATGTCTCGGACGTAGGGATGGTTCTTGATGCGGGCGACCTGACGGCGGACATTTTGCTCAACGTCCTTGAAGGAGTAGAAGTGCGCTGGGATGACGGCGGAGACGCCGGTTTGATGCTCGAGTTTGTCGAGGAGTTGGTCGTCGGTGAAGGTCACCATGCCGCAGTCGGTGTGATTGATGACGATGAATTCCTGAGTGCCCAGCAGGTGATGAGAAATGATCAGGGAGCGCAGGGCGTCTTCGGTGGCGATGCCGCCTGCGTTGCGAATGATGTGGGCGTCGCCGGTTTTGAGGCCGAGAAGTTGCTCGACGGAGAGGCGGGCGTCCATACAAGCGAGGATGGCTAGTTTTTTAGCGGGGGGCATGGCGAGGCTGCCTTTGTCGAATCTGGAGGCGTACTGCTGATTGGCTGCGAGGACTTCGTCGGTGATGCTCATGATTTGGTAGTCCTTTTGTTGGATTGGCCGATTTTGGCTGAACATTTTGACTATAAGGGGCGAGGAGTAGGGATGCAAGTTTTGAGTGGATGGCGCGAAGTTTAGCTGCGTTCTGAGGATGCGGGTGCGGAAGCTGGGCGCGCGAGGATCGCGGCCCAACCGATGCAGAAGGTGACGAGGGCGGAAAAGACGACGGGTGGCTTGGAAAAATATTTCCAAGTGAGCGCCAGGCCGATCAACTGTAGCGCGAAAAATATCCAAGGCAGCGAGCCGAGGGCGGCGGGCAGTTTGCGGGACAATTCTCCCAAATGCCACGCGACGGCGGCAGCGAATAAGAAATATACGGTGGCGAATAGGCCGAACCCTCGATAGAAGTTTCCGTAGGTGTAGTTATGGCCGGGTTGGAGAGGAACTGTGTTCATGGCGTTCATTACGGCTTGGCCCTCTGGCGTTGGAGGAACAAATTTTAGGAAGCCGATGGTGTGGAGGGTGGCGAAAAGGACGAAGAGAATCGCGGCGATGCGGTAGAGCCATGTGGGTTTCATTTGTGGGATATGTTTTCCTTGTTTCCTCTGGGTTTTTTGAGCGGTCAATTTGAGTACATTAATATGCACTGAGCGATACCTTGTGTAAAGAAGTTCTGTGTTTAACTCGCTGGCGCAGCCTACGCTATCAACTTGTTGCAGGCAGTTGTCTGGAACATTTGAAGGCGGCGATAAAACCTGCAATGAGCGCTCGCTAGTCACGGGAATCCTGAGGGGAATGCTCGTTGCGCCCTGACTATAGGTTGCTGTGATTGTGGCGTGTCCTGGACCGGCGGAGCTCTAGGGCGCGGATTCTCCCATTGGAACCGCAGCGGGACTTCTGAGCGATTTCAGGAAACTGACAAGCTGCCAGCGTTGCGGTTCGGGCAGCTTGGACCAGACCGGCATGCCGCGGCGGACTACACCATTTGTCAAAATCCAGAAAATTGCGCCCGGTTCAGCGCTCTGGACTTCCGAGACGAGAAGACTTGGGGCTCTCTTCCGGCCTTCTGCCTTGCTACCGTGGCACTCCGCGCAATGTTGTGCGTAGAGAATGCCGCCGGCGGCAATCGCTTCGGGGTCGTTGCTTAAGGGATAAGAAGAACTCGGACGAATGAGTGACGAAGAGACAGTTCCTAACCGATGTACGCGTCCCATTCAAGAATTCAATTAATCGCAGGAATGACACGCTGAGCGGCGCGGCGGTGTTTACTATTTGCAGTATTAGTAAATTTTAACTATCAGAAAATACTTTTGGCTTTGCCATACTTCAAACACACCGCCGTCAAGAAGAAGAAGGTTTTTGCGTCTGCTCTGCGAGCATTCCGCTGAATGAGTTCCATGTGGCAACGGTAAGGAGAAAAAATGGCTGCTTCGCGAGGGCATGGAGAGAAAGTCCTTATAGTCGATGACAATGAAGCGAATCGCGAACTGCTTTCAGAGCTGCTGACGGCTGAGGGTTACCTGATGGTTTGTGTGGCCAATGGCTCCCAGGCGCTTGAGCAGATACGCAGCGGGTCGATTGACTTGGCGCTTTTGGATGCGGGGATGCCACGTCCGAGTGGATTCGAAATTTGTCAGTCGATGAAAACAAACGCGGAGACTCGCTTGATTCCGGTGGTGCTGCTCACGAGTTTGAATACCGAGGGTGACCGAATCCGCGGGATTATGTGTGGCGCTGACGATTTTTTGACTAAACCGGTAAACAAACACGAGCTGCTGGCTCGCGTTTATTCGTTGCTCCGATTGAAACAGTTCACCGATGAATTGGATAACGCTGAGAGCGTGTTGTTCAGTTTGGCGTTAACGATTGAAGCGAAAGATCCGTACACAGAAGGGCATTGCGACAGGCTAGCAAGGTACTCGGTGGCGTTGGCGGAGAAGTTGGGCCTGCCGGAAGATCTGCTGATTGCGGTACGACGAGGAGGGCTGATTCACGACATAGGAAAATTGGCGGTTCCGGAGCGCATTCTTCTCAAACCGGGACCGCTGGATCCGGAAGAAAGACGAATCATGGAACAGCACACCATAATCGGGGAGCGAATTTGCGCTCCGCTACGATCGTTTCGGAATGTGCTGCCGATCATTCGCCATCACCATGAGAAATGGGACGGCTCAGGCTATCCCGACGGCTTAAAGGGCGAAGAGATCCCACTGACCGCGCGCATCCTGCAGATCACCGACATCTATGATGCGCTGACAACTGCGCGGCCGTACCGGCAGGCATTGCCGGTGCCAGAGGCGCTGGCCATCATGCGCGAGGAAGCGGCCCGTGGCTGGTGGGACCAGTCGCTCTTGAATGAATTTGAAACTCGGGTTCTTGAGCGGGCATTTCCGGTGGGTTCACGTGTGAGTTAAGATTTTTTGGAATTCAAAGGCTCAAGACCGTCCGGGGTGTGGGGGCGACCCAGCTCAACAAATACTGCGGGATTGTAACCGACTTCGCTTCCTGCAGCCGTTGGAGATTCCACCACCGAAACTCGTGGACTAAGTCTCGAACTTAGTTGGTCAGTAGCTCCGGGGCCATCGATGTGGAGCGTGCAAAGGGGGCGAGAAAAACCCGCACCCTTTGAAAATCGCAAAGGGTGCGCCACCCGTGCGTGCAGCCAACCCGCCTAAGAGGGCTGGGAAAGGCATTAAACCAGACACAAGAGGGATCAAACCACCACCAGGGCGATAGCAGTGATCCAAGAGAAGCATGCCTGCCCCAACAGCGAAGCTGCCAGCCGATACAAACGCCGCCTGAATCGGACCGTGAATGGAGAGTCTCGGACTAGGACGCCCTGGGTAATACGGTTTCCAGGTGCTGGCGTCTGGAGGTTCGCCACTCCATGACTCTGTGATCCGCGTCACACCCAACTGTGCCTAAAGATACATACCGCTGCTTGAAGCGGGGCTAGAGTTGTACGAACTTCGGGCGAAAGGGAGATGAAATTCTAAACACAAAAACGATGAAGGCAGCCGTGGCTGAAAAATTTGGTGCGCCGTTGGTCGTACGAGAAGTTCCGATCCCAACGCCTGGGCCGGGGCAGGCCCTCGTGGAAGTATTTGCGACCGGAGTATGTCACACCGATCTGCACGCAGTGGATGGCGATTGGCCAGTTGCGCCGATGATGCCGCTCATCCCAGGGCACGAAGGAGCTGGCATCGTCGCGGCTATCGGGCCGGGCGTTACTCAATTGAAAGAAGGCGACCGGGTGGGTATCGCGTGGCTCCACAGCGCGTGCGGACATTGCGATTACTGTCTTGCCGGATGGGAAACGCTCTGTCCGGAGCAGCAAAACTCAGGTTACTCGGTGAACGGAACTTTCGCGCAGTACGCGCTCGGGCAAGCCGATTACTTGGGACGAATTCCCAAAAACCTCTCGTTTGTCGATGCGGCCCCGATCCTGTGCGCGGGAGTCACAACCTACAAAGGATTAAAGATGACGGAAGCGCGACCGGGTGAATGGGTTGTGATCTCTGGAGTAGGGGGTCTCGGCCACGTGGCCATCCAGTACGCGAAAGCTATGGGACTGCACGTCGCCGCGGTTGATCTCGGACCTGAAAAGATGGCGCTAGCGCGAAAGCTCGGAGCTGAAATTACAATTGATGCAAAAACACAGGACCCTGCAAAGGAAATCCAAAAACAGATCGGCGGGGCGCATGGAGTCCTGGTAACGGCGGTTTCACCGGTCGCCTTCAAGCAAGCCGTCGGCATGCTTCGACGCGGTGGGACTTGCGTGCTTAACGGTCTGCCGCCCGGGGAATTTCCTGTTTCGATTTTCGATGTAGTGTTAAACGGCTATACGATTCGAGGCTCCATCGTTGGCACGCGCTTGGATCTGGAAGAGTCGCTCGCGTTTGCTGGAGACGGAAAAGTAAGGGCCACAATTGAGACAATGCCCCTGGAATCCATCAACGAGGTGTTCAGTCGGCTCAAGAAAGGACAGGTAAATGGTCGGGTTGTACTCGGCCTGAGGGAGGAAGCGCTTGCGAAGGCGGCGGTCGTTCTGTGATGTGACATTGCGCACACGAATGTGACCTCAGTCACAGCACGAACGTTCCGAGCTATTCGACACTCTTCCAGTAACAGGGTTCGGCACATTAATCCTGAGTTAACGCGAGCGTTGAGATGAGGATAATCCGATGCGAACCGTAGAATTTGTTCCCTCCCGGTGCAGTTTGTTGCTGAAGACTTTGGGTCCGATCACAGGCTACGCTGCTGCTCGTCGCCCGCGGTGGTTTGAGCTAAACTCGGCCACACGAATTGGTAGCAAAAAAACTGCAACAAAACCTGGAGGATGCATGAGACTGACTGTTTTGCACCTGACGTCTGCGGCAATCTTCATCTGCGGCGCCACGCTGGCGTTGTCCTCTACTCTTCGAGCGCAAAACGACGCCGAAAAAATATATAAGACTAACTGCGTGCTGTGCCATGCGGCGGACGGGAGTGGCAGTTCGCCATCGGGTAAAGCGCTAAAAGCCCAGGACCTGCGATCGGACGCGGTGCAAAAGAAGTCAGACGCCGAGCTTAGCGCGTCGATCACCACCGGTAAGGGGAAGATGCCGGCGTTCGGAAAAAAATTGAAGCCAGATGCCATTGCGCAATTGGTGGCTTTCATCCGTGCATTGCCGAAGAAATAAATAAGCGATGAGAGCGTCCGAGTAATTAACGGTACAGCTGTTTTCGTGGACGGATGTACGGAGGCGTGCTGATGTGCGCGGTGAATTCTGAAGGTTTGACTTCGAAGTCCACTACCGCCGAACCCTCACGCCAAAACCGGCGGTCCTTCCTCGGTGCGTTGCTAGCGGTCGGCTCGGCAGTCGTGGGTGCGCTGCTTTCCGTGCCTTTAGTACGGTTCGCGCTTTTTCCGCTCATACGACAAACAACCGATACCAAGAAATCGCCGGTCGGCTCGGTTAGTGAATTCGCGTCGTTGGCGGAGCCGGCCATGCGCACGATTCAGATTGAGCAAATCGACGGCTGGCGAAAGACGGTGTCGGAAAAGGCTGTGTACATCACCAAGGATCGGCGGGATCAGCTTTGTGTTCTGAGCTCCATATGCCCGCATCTGGGCTGCACCGTTCCCTGGAACAAGGAAAAGAAACAATTCATCTGCCCATGCCACGGCGGGACTTTTTCCGTGGATGGATCACGCGTGAGCGGACCATCGCAGCGGGGCATGGACACTCTTGAGACTTCCGTTGAGGACGGGAAACTTCTTGTGCGCTTCGAATATTTTCGCCAACTAGTGTCCGATAAGGAAGTCGTCGGTTGAGCAAGGATCATATCCAGATGCAGGAGATGCAGAAAATCGAAGACCAGACAGCCGGTCCTAAAACGGGTTTATGGGGCTGGATGGATCGCCGCACCGGCGTGGACGCGCTGCTGCGCAGCGCTCTGTACGAACCTATCCCGGGCGGGGCGCGGTTCGCTTATGTTTTCGGGTCGGGTCTGTTGTTCATTTTTATCTCCCAGGTAATTACAGGCATTTTTTTGGCGCTTTATTACGTTCCATCCGCCGATCACGCACACACGACTGTCGCGTACATCACGAAAGCGGTGACAGCTGGATCTTTCCTGCGCAGCTTGCACGCATATGGGGCCAGCGCCATGGTCATCGTGCTGCTGCTGCACCTGTCGCAAACTTATATCTATGCGGCTTATAAGGGGCCGCGTGAAATACTTTGGGTCTCGGGTTGTGTACTCTTCGCACTGGTTCTAGGGATGGCATTTACCGGGTATCTCTTGCCGTGGGATCAGCGGGCGTATTTTGCCACCGCGGTCGGAACTAACGCAGCCAGCGAAGTTCCGCTAATCGGCGAAACGTTGAAACGATTTATGCGGGGCGGGACCGAGATGGGCACTCTGACCATTTCGCGATTTTTTGTGGCTCACGTTTTCTTTATACCTGCATGCATTTTCGCGCTGGTGGCATCGCACATTTCTTTGTTTCGAAAGGCCGGAGCGGCCGGCCCACCGGACGAAGATCCTTACGAACCCAAGAAAAAGACAGAGCTATTTTATCCGAGACAGGTGCTGATGGATTTGTCTCTCACCGCGTTGCTTATTGTCGGACTCGGATCGCTCTGCTTTTTTGCTCCAATGCAGTTGGGACCCGCGGCAAACCCAGCTGATGCGCAATATATTCCGCGCCCAGAGTGGTATTACCTGCCTATTTTTCAATGGCTGAAATATTGGCACGGAGCAGCTTCGGTGGTCGGCATTCTGTTAATCCCGATGGTTTTGGTGCTTGGCATCGTGGCCCTTCCGTTTTTCGATCGCAGCATCGAACGGCGTCCGTGGAAGCGTCCGATTGCCATGGGCGCGTACGGGTTCGTGTCGCTGGCACTGCTGGGGCTCGGCCTGCGCAGCCAGTATCTCGATAATCACGACCCGGGCGTGGCTCAACAACTTGCCAAGCAGAAGGCCGAAGAACAGGAATACATGCGCAAGCCGTTTGAGACGGAACTATCTTCGGCCACGTTGGCTGCTGCTAATGTGGCCTTGGCTGATCCTGAAGGCGCGAAAGGGAAGGAAATTTTTGAATCGTTATCCTGCAATGCGTGCCATGGGGATGGCGGGGTGGGGACAGCGGCGGCGCCGGCACTCGTGGGGATTAAGGCAAAGCATTCTCCGGACCAAGTCGCGGCATTATTCAAGCACCCCACGGCCAAAATGACAGCGGGAGGCATGCCTCCGATTGACCTGCCGCCGGATGACTTGAAGGCGTTGATTGCCTATGTGGAGAGTCTCAAATAGCTGAATTTTTCCGCGGAGTGTTGGAAGAGAGGGAATGATTAAGCGCCCACTGATGCTTTCCGGCCAGGGCGTAGGGTGGCTGTAATGGCCTGTCACCTTGTCGGGATAAGATAACAGTGAGAACCTTCTCGTAGTTCGGCAACTCTCGATTTCCACAGTACCGGGAGGGCAGCAACATGGCTTCAGCAACAGTCACCGGCCCAGCGAGGCCTTCGGAATCCGAACGGCCTTTGTCGGAAGAAGAGCTTCGCAAAATGCACGCCTACTGGCGTGCGGCGAATTATCTGTCTGTGGGACAGATTTATCTCTATGCAAACCCGCTGCTTCAGGAACCGCTGAAACTGGAACATGTCAAGCCGCGGTTGTTAGGTCATTGGGGCACAACCCCCGGCCTGAATTTTATCTACGTTCACTTCAACCGGCTGATCAAGAAATATGATCTGAACGTCGTCTATGTAGCTGGTCCGGGACATGGCGGGCCGGGCCTCGTTGCGAATACTTATCTCGAGGGGACGTACAGCGAAATCTATCCGCAAATTTCCCAAACCGTTGACGGCATGCGGAAGCTGTTCAAGCAATTCTCATTTCCTGGGGGAATCCCGAGTCACGTCGCGCCGGAAACGCCGGGTTCCATTCATGAAGGCGGTGAGCTCGGATATTCGATTGCTCACGCCTATGGAGCAGCGTTCGACAATCCGGACTTGCTCGTTTGTTGCGTGGTGGGCGATGGGGAAGCCGAAACTGGCCCGCTAGCCGCAAGTTGGCACTCCAATAAGTTTCTGAATCCGGCACGCGATGGCGCGGTGCTGCCCATTCTGCACCTCAATGGCTACAAGATCGCTAACCCAACTATCCTCGGCCGCATGAGTGATGCGGAGCTGGCTCAGCTTTTCGCGGGCTATGGTTATAAACCTTATTTCGTAGAGGGTCATGAACCGCAGGCCATGCACCAACTGATGGCTGCTACTCTCGATACGATTGTTGAAGAAATA
>JAUTXJ010000219.1 GCA_030838075.1 Acidobacteriaceae bacterium | reverse complement strand
TCCATTTTCGCCATTGATCACCGGCGCCTTTTCAGGGTGCAGACTGAACTGCAGATCAAACTTTTCACTTACGGCTTTCAACGACTGATCGGAATCTTTCCACAGAATTTGCCAGTTGCCGTTCCAGATGCGTTGAGCGGCTTCGTCCACTCCGGCGATGCCCGGTCCGGCCCGGTTGGTGCGCTCGAAATGATAAAAATTGCCGGCGGTTAGGTCGCTCAGCGCCAAATGCGCGAGATAAAGGTCCTCAACGTCCCACGCCGTGTGATGCGCAGGGTCGCGCGCTACCGCTTGGCGAAAGAATGTTAGTTCGAAGCCGAACTTGTGGCCGTCGGCGCTGTGCAGGTTGCCGGTGTAATACCACCATTCCGTTTGGAAATCAGGGTGGTTGAAATAGTCGCGAGGAAATGAATAGTGGTAACCCGGAAGCGCGAGGCGATAATTTTCCGTCGCAGACGCTGAACAGCAAACCACCAGAAGCAAAGAACACAAGAAACGCGAAGGGTGCATGAACAAGTGGCAGCTAATCTTCATGCACAACCTCGATCGGATTTAACCGTGAGGCGATCCAGGCAGGATACAGACCCGACAACACGGTCGCGGCATAAACGAACGTCAATCCTGCCACTAAAATCGCCACTGGCCAGTGGAAGCGAATGGTCCAGCCGAAGGATTGCTTGTTAATCACGAAGATGAGCACCAGCGACAAAAAATAACCGAGCAACGCGCCGGCAAAGTTCGCTAACAGTCCCAGCAACGCGGCCTCCATGAGGATTAGCTTTCGCACCTGCTGTGTGGTGGCACCGAGAAATCTCATCAGGCCGAGTTCGCGCCGGCGATCGATCACCAGCGCGAGCAGCGCTCCGGCAATGCCCATGACCGCTACCAGCACCGCGACGGCTTCGAGCGCGTAGGTAATCGCAAAGGTGCGGTCGAAAATGTGAATGGCCTGCGCGCGAATTTCGCCGTCGGAAAAAAGCAGAAGCCGGTGTCCCGCTACGGCGTGCACTATCTCAGAGCGCACCACCTCAACATTCGTGCCGGGCGCAACGTACACCGCGAGATTTGACGGTGCCGGATCTGACAGGTAGCGCAGCAGCGTTTGGCGGTCCATCAAGATTTCCCCACGCTCGCTGGAGTAATCGTAATAAACATCCACGATGTGAAATTGCCCGCGCGTTTCCCCAAGGGACAGCGAAATGCTGTCGCCCATCTTGACTCCATGCTTCGAAGTGAACGGCTCGCTCACCACGATATTTTTGGTGCCACGCAACTCATGGAAAACATCGGAAGATGCCCGGCCGGAGAAAAAATCAGAGCGACTCCCTGTCCGGTACCCGGAGAAGTCGGCACCACCAAGCATTGTCGGTCGTCCGTTGTAGGTAATTTCGTAAGCTCTGAGGCGATCAATGGCCGCGACGCCCGGCAGCTTGGCAATCGCGTCAACAACGTCGAGCGAAATGGTGGGGTGGCGGTCGGTGGCAGGCTCACCTGCCGGGCGCAGGTATAAGTCGGCCGGCAGTTCTTCACCCATCCAGGAAACGACAGTCTCACGAAAACTTCCCACCATGATGCCAATCGACACCATCATGGCGATGGCTGTAGCCAGCGCGGCGATGAGCACCGAGCTGCGCCTTAGCGCACCTCCCAGGCTGCGCGAAGCGAGCAACGCTTCTGCTCCAAGGCTGCGGCCCAACCAAGCAGAAGAGAGTCGCGTTGTCGCCGCTACGAATGCAGGAATACACAAGGCGCACGCGATGATCAGAAAGAGCGCCGCAAGGTAGCCGAACAATGGTTTACGGTAAACAGCAGGAGCGCACGAAGCTGCTGCCGCGGCAAGCGCGAAAATGATTCCGGTCATCAGTTCGCGAGAGCTGTGCACCCGCATCTCGTGCTCGTGGCTCGCGCGAGCCATGGCCTGCGCGGGAGGAACCAACGATGCTTCACGCGCCGGTGCATATGCAGAAATCAGGACCACACCAAGGCCGACAATAAATTACAGCGCGATCGACGTTGGCGAAAGTTCGATCGAGGCGGGCCGGCTACTTACGTACAAAGCTTGCACCGTGAGGCCCATCAGTTTCACGGTACCCCCGGCCATCAAACGCCCCAACGGTAGCGCGGCAAGCGTTCCAGCCAAGCCGAGCGTGGCGCTTTCCAGAAGAAACGCGCTGAGCACCAACCCGCGGCTGCCACCCAACGCGCGCACGATGCCAATTTCCGAGCGCCGTCGCACTACCGAAACCGAAATGGTGTTGTAAATGAGGAAGCCGCCGACAACCAACGAGATGTAGCTAAGCAAGCGCAGGTTCCACCGAAACGCCGTTAGCATCTGGCGATTCTCGTTCGTACCGGCGCCCTGAGCCCGAACTTCAACGCCCGCAGGCAAAGCGGCGGCCAGTCGTTGCTCCCATTCGTCGATATTTGGGCTGGGCGGAGATTTCAGCAGTATGCGATCGACTCTTCCGGCGCGGCCCACGGCGCGTTGCGCAGACGCAATATCCATCACGATCGCAGATTCCGCGCCATTCAAATCCGGATATATCCCCCTGACGATGTAATCGCCCTCGCGATCATTGAGCAGGAGCGTAAGATGCTCCCCGGGTTTGCGCCCCAGACTGGAACCCACCCACACACTGGCCGGGTCAGCCAGACAATCGAACGGTGTTTTAGAAGACTGGTCGTGGTCCTTCGCCGGATTCAAATCGGCGTGGGCGCATCCTTCCATGAAGTTCACCGCTGGGGTGCCATCTCCGGACATGCGGTCTGCGTAGCCTGCTGTTTCTCCCACGAGATCAAGGCCTATCAGTGGAAGAGTTTGTTTTGTATCCTGCACCACAGCGTAATCTTCGATACGCGGTGAAATTCGCAGCGCGTAGGGCAACTGCGCGACTGTTCCCACAAGCGACTCTGGAAGTCCCCCGGACGCCCTAATCTCGAGATTGTTATCACCGGAAAGCGTTTCCACCGAAGAACGAAAGGATCCGGTCGCGGCGTCGCCGGCCAAATCGATAGCCAATACCACCGCGACACCCAACGCGATCCCTAGAATAGTGACGGCGGTCCGCACCGGTTCGCGAAAAAATGGCCGCACCATGAAGCGATAAAAAAGCCTCAGCGCAGCCACTTAGTTATGCTCGATTGTCTGGATTTTGCCGTCGCGCATGCGCACCACAATGTCCGCCAGGTCCGCAGCTTCCGCGCTGTGAGTAGCCATAAGGAGCGCTACGCCTCGCTCGCGTGTAAGCCGTTTCAACAACGCGAGAATTACGTTTCCCGTAACGCTATCCAGATTACCGGTCGGTTCATCGGCAAGAATTATTTTTGGCGAATGTACCAACGCCCGCGCAATGGCCACGCGTTGCATCTGACCGCCAGAAAGTTGATGCGGCAACCGGTCGCCCAGACCCTCGAGTTCCACCCATGCCAGTCGTTCGCGAGCGGTGTTGCGGGCATCGCCTCTACCTGCCAGCAGCAAGGGCAACTCTACGTTCTCAAAAACCGAAAGCGTGTACAGCAGTTGAAAAGACTGAAATATGAAGCCCACTTTTTCGCGGCGAATCCGCGTTAGGGCGGCATCCGGCAAGCCCGTAGTGGAAACCCCATCGATTTTAACTTCGCCCGTTAAAGGAAAATCCATACCACCAGCGAGGTTTAACAGCGTGGACTTTCCACACCCGCTTCGCCCGACCAGGGTCACGAATTGACCCGTCTCCACCGCCAGTGTGACGCCATCCAATGCGCGCACGAGCTGCCCATCGCTGTCATAGTCTTTGGTGACATTTTCTAGGGAGAGAATGGGCATGGGGTCGATTTGCGACGATGGGCCAAACTCTTTCCAGCCACGTCTTGCAAAACTGGAAAAAGTCTTCAAACAGAATCATACCCCACACAAACACACAGGAAAAAAATGGCGCGATAAAATAAATTAACGACGCGGACAAGTTTCTGTAAACCAAATGGAAGCTAAAGGTTGCCTCTGACCGTAATTTTCTGACTGTTCCGGCTCACCTGCGTTGCTGCAAGCCATAGGTTCCAATTTGCGGCACGGAACGCCAGGGACAATACGTACTAGCTGTGCGAAAAAAACTGCCGCTTCGGAGCAAACGCGGCGACCGCTGGAATAGAGAACCAAACCTCGAGATTGTCGAGAAGCTCTCTGTTGGTTGCGTGGCGCGATTTTTACTGGGTTGTGCCGAGGGGGCCGTTTAGGCACTGATTCGCTGCGTTTACTCCCATCGAATTAAACGAACCCTTTGTTCAGCGACCATATCGCCAACTCCAGTCGATTCGAAACTCCGGCTTTGTCGAAAATGTTAGACAGGTGATGTTTTACGGTGTCCTCGCTTATGGAAAGCTTTGTGGCGATTTCCTTATTGACACGTCCGCTGACAATTGCAGAAATGATTTCGCGTTCTCGCGGCGTGAAATCTAGAGTCTTCTGCGATGTTTTCTCCGGGGCCTCTTTCTGCAAGCGCTTCAAGTAGTCCAGCAAACTGCTCACAGCTTCTTGGTCGACCCAATAGTCGCCGGCCAACACCGTCTGTATACATTTCGTCACTAAAGGCACCGCCGCATCTTTGAGAAGGATGCCTCGGGCTCCCAATTGGAGCGCTTCCACAATTTGTCTTTTTTCGATTGCAGCTGTGAGGATAATGACGCGCACCGCATCTTCGACTGAGGCGAGATTACGCAAAACTTCTATACCTGTCAGCCGCGGCATGGCAAGGTCGAGCATTAGCACTGCCGGCTTGAGCTCACTGATCATCTTAGTGACTTCAGAACCGTCTACTGCCTCACCAACAACCTTGAAGATCGGTTCGGATTCAAGCAAAGTCCGCAGGCCGTACCGGAAGACCGCGTGATCATCCGCGATTAGTATTCGAATCTTGGCGCTTTTTTTAGCCATGAGGATCTTCTGGAATAGTAATTTCGAGCCGCGAGCCGTGGCCAGGGT
>JAUTXJ010000205.1 GCA_030838075.1 Acidobacteriaceae bacterium | reverse complement strand
CGATAAACTCGCTTGGAAAAAACATGTCCGGACTCAAACAGCGGTGCAAGGAAGCGGGCATTCCGGCCATCTATGTGAATGATAACCGCGGTAAGTGGCGCTCGGACTTCTCCGCAGTTTTATCGCATTGTCTTCGCCCAGATTCGCCAGGCTGTCCGATGGTCAGCCATGTGTGCATTTTATCGACTGCCATGGAATTGTACGTTCGCGATCTGGATGTTTACGTTCCGTCTGATTGTGTGGCCGCGCCTATAAAGCGGGCCCACCGCTAAGCGCTCGAGCTTATGAAAGTCAGTTTCAATGCGGACACCACATCCTCGACCAGATTAAATTTACGGAAAATGTTGAAAACTGCGCGAGGTTAGGTCAATCTGCCGGTTTTGGCGGATAACCCCAGTGCTTTTTGCGGAGCCACCCGAGCGCGCAGGATACGCAAAGCCATGCGACAACCGCCGAAATAAAAACAGCCGCTACGTTCCAGACTGGCAGCAACCTCCAAATGATGAATGCGAATGTCGCAAGCCCCAAGCTGCCCAACGCAGCGCCAGCCGCGTCGACTCCTGCAATTTGCCGTCCCCGCGTGGTCTCTCGTATTCCTGCGCGCTGTTTTTTTTCTTTCTCGTGCTTGTCGACCAGTGTCGCGCTGGCCGGAAAAATTGCCGGGAACGCCAGAAACAGGCCACCGAATACCGGTCCGTAATGCTTGGCCAAGAGTCCAGCAACCACCGTGACTACCCCGCCGAGCAAAAAGCGAACGGCGTACTCGTACCATTTAGTCTTTTTTAATGCTGAGAGGTTCGCGGAAACTTCATAGCGGTGCTATCTCAGGACCAAAAACCAAATCGACATAGAACACACCAGCCAGAAGGCCAGCGCCGAAATCGTAACCGGCATGCCTTTCAGCTTCCAATGCATCATCAGCCAAGAACAAAGGCACGCGTATAGAAAGAAGGCCAATGCACCGGCGACCATGGAGCGAGCTTCTGTAGCTGCATACATTTTTCCGTTAGCGGCGATGGTTAACCCAAGAGTGGCAAGCGCGATGGAAGGCGCGGCACCGAACAATCCGGCAAAACTTTTTGGTTTCAGTACGTCGCCCAGAGAGGCGAAGGCAGACACAACAATCCCTCCGATCAGAAATCGCAAAATAAGATCTTTCACTGGCCCCCCTGAGGCTCAGCAATTGTCCCAGATATTTTTTAACACTTATGTTATTTCGCCGCAAATGTTGCGGCGTGCAAGCCCGCAAAAAAAGCTGCGCAGTTGGCAAGAGCGTCTTGCTCGAATAAGATTCGACCTCAGTCAGGAGCTGTTCGATGACTTCAACCGATCACTACCAGGCAGTCGTTATCGGATCAGGCCAGGGCGGAAACCCGCTCTGCAAGGCACTCGCTAAAGCTGGAAGGCGCACGGCGCTGGTGGAGCGCGAACACGTCGGTGGCACGTGTATCAATGAAGGCTGCACACCGACAAAGACCATGGTGGCTAGCGCGCGGGTAGCGTATCTCACGCGCCGCAGCGCGGACTATGGAGTGGAAACCGGTAATATTCGCATCGACATGGCACGCGTTCGTAAGCGCAAACGAGATATCGTTGATAGCTTCAGAAATGGAAGCCAAGGCAGCCTGGAAAAGACTGAAAACCTCGAGTTGATTTTTGGCGAAGCTTGCTTCACCGGCCCTAAGTCTTTGACCATGCGATTGAAAGATGGGACGCAGCGCGCGCTGGTTGCCGAACAACTTTTCATCAACGCCGGATGCCGCCCGGCGATTCCACAGCTTGACGGCATAGGAGGTGTGCCTTACCTAAACAGCACCTCAATCATGGAACTCGACTGTGTTCCGGAACATTTGCTGGTTCTCGGCGGAGGCTACGTCGGTCTCGAATTCGGACAAATGTTTCGCCGCTTCGGTAGCCGGGTCTCCGTCGTCCATCGCGGTGACCGTTTACTTCACGCCGAGGATGCCGACGTGGCGGACGAAATCGCCGCGCTGTTGCGGCAGGACGGTGTCGACGTTTTTCTAAACACGACAGCTGAGCGTGTCGTCAAAGCTGGTTCGCAAATCCTGCTTACCGTCCGTGAGAAAACCGGAAACGCACACCAGTTTCAAGGCTCACACTTGTTGGTAGCCACCGGCAGAGTGCCCAATGTCGAAGCCTTAAATCTCAGCGCCGCTGGCATTGCCACAGACAATCAAGGATTCGTCAAGGTGAACTCCAAGTTGGAGACCAGCACGCCAGGAGTTTACGCACTAGGAGACATCAACGGCGGCCCGGCGTTTACGCACATTTCCTACGACGACTTTAGAATCCTGCGCGCCAATCTGATCGACAAAGGAAGCGCCACCACCGAAGGCCGCCTGCTCCCCTACACCGTTTTCATCGATCCGCAACTCGGCCGCATCGGCATTACAGAAACTCAAGCCCGCGCGCAAAATAACAAAATTCGCGTCGCAAAAATGAATATGTCTTCGGTAGCGCGCGCTCTCGAAGTAGACGAATCACGCGGATTTATGAAAGCTATCGTGGACGCCGATACTGATCAGATTCTTGGCGCGGCGGTGCTGGGCATTGAAGGCGGAGAAATCATGTCCATGCTGCAATTAGCGATGATGGGCAAATTGCCATTCACGACTTTGCGTGATGGGATCTTCGCACATCCAACCCTAGCGGAATCGCTAAACAACTTGTTTACCCATTTCGTTTCTTAACTCCACGTGATTATGCACACAATGCTCGACCCAGCGCGCCGTTCATTTCGCTGCTTCTTGAGGAACCAGCTGATAACTGACAAAAGCCAACTGCTTGCTGTCAGGCGACCACGAAGGCACATTAATAGTCCCCTGGC
>JAUTXJ010000190.1 GCA_030838075.1 Acidobacteriaceae bacterium | reverse complement strand
TTGATCGTAGGAGCCCTGCTGCCCATTTGCTATCCTCTGCGCACCAATGACGCCATCGCAAAAAACCGCTTCCGCGACGGGAGCGAATACCGAGTCAATTTCAGCGCCGGTCCATGCAACGCAACAGGACCCCGGGCTGGTACGCGGCCTGGGCCTGAAAGAAGCCGTGGCGCTGAACATGATCGACATGATCGGCATTGGCCCCTTCGTAGTGAGTCCCCTGGTCATCCGCGCCATGGGCGGACCACAGGCCTTGCTCGCCTGGACCGCCGGTGCCGTGCTCGCTTTACTGGACGGCTTCGTCTGGTCGGAATTAGGAGCCGCCCTTCCGCGCGCCGGCGGCAGCTATGTTTTTTTGCGCGAAGCGTACGGCCCCCAAAAATGGGGACGTCTCATGTCTTTCCTCTTCGTGTGGCAAACTTTGATTCAGGCCCCGCTGGTAATCGCTTCGGGCGCCATTGGATTTTCGCAGTACGCCACCTATCTCCATGCCTTTACCGCCTACCAGCAGAAGGCTATTTCCGGCGCAGTCGTTCTGCTCCTCGTCGCGCTTCTATACCGGCGCATTACTACGATCGGAAAAATTTCCGTGCTCCTGTGGATCGGCGTGATCGGCACCATGATCTGGCTCATCGGCGGTGGCATCACTCATTTCAACGCCAGCCTCGCATTTTCCTTTCCCCCGGGCGCCTTTCATCTCTCCCACCTTTTCTTCGCCGGGCTGGGCGCCGCCATGGTCAGCACCACCTACACCTACTGGGGTTACTACAACATCTGCCACCTCGGCGGCGAACTGCGCGAACCAGAAAAAAATATCCCCCGCGGAATTTTTATTTCCATCGTGGGCATCGCTGTTCTTTACCTCGCCATGCAAACCAGCATTCTCGGCGTGGTCCCGTGGCAACAAGCCCAAAACTCGCCATTCCTCGTGAGCACCTTCGTGGAAACCATCTCCGGCCCATTCGCCGCTCGCGTAGCCACCATGCTGGTGTTATGGATCGCCTTTGCATCCATTTTTGCGGCCCTTCTGGGATATTCGCGCGTGCCCTACGCCGCCGCGCTCGATGGCAGCTTCTTTTCCATTTTTTCGCGCGTCCATCCGCAAAAGAAATTCCCGCACGTCTCGCTATTATTTCTGGGCGCGGTAGCTTTTGTATCCAGCTTGCTCTTCAGGCTCTCCACCGTCATCGCCGCGATACTCGCCACCCGCTTGCTCGTGCAATTTATCGGACAGGCCATCGGCTTGATCCTGTTGCATCGCCGCTGGCCCCCCGAACGTTTCCCTTTCAAAATGTGGCTGTACCCGTTACCGGCCATCCTCACCATGTGCGGTTGGGCCGCGCTGTTCTGGGCCACCGGCTCAGCACGCAAGTGGGGCTTGCTGCTCATCGGCCTCGGCATCCTGGCATTTCTGCTCCGCGCCCGGGAAGTGCGACAATGGCCTTTCGCGGCCACCGAAGCGCGCCACGAGCCGGAGGGTGCTTGAGACTTTCAGTATTGAAATCATTCGCAATTTCCATTTTCACCTTTTCTCTCGCAACCCCGCTCTTCGCCCAATTTGCGCCTGCGCCCGGCACCGGCCCCGGCCTGAACGAAACCGTCGAGGCCATCGACAGCGCACGCGTCACCACTCGCATTTTGTATATCACTGCGCATCCCGATGACGAATCCGCCGCCGTGCTCACCTACCTCGCTCGCGGCCTGCACGCCGATGTCGCCTTGCTTTCTCTCACCCGCGGTGAAGGCGGCCAGAACGTCCTCGGCCCTGAGCAGGCTCCGCAGCTTGGACTGATTCGCACGCAAGAGCTACTCGCCGCCACACGCGGCTACGGCGTGAAGCTTTTTTTTACCAGCGCGAAAGATTTCGGTTTCTCAAAAACTCCTGAGGAGACAGAAAAAATCTGGGGTGATCAAGTCTTAGCGGATATGGTGCGCGTCATCCGCTCCTTTCGACCGAACATTGTGATTAACAATTTTGGCGGGGTGCACTCCGGTCACGGCCACCATCAGGCTGCGGGACTCTGGACTCCGAAGGCCGTCCAGCTTGCCGCCGATCCGTCGTATAGTGGCCGGTCTCCCGGTGAGACGCGAGTCATTGGGCCCACAGACGAATCGCCGACAGAATTCGCGACACCGTGGGGAGGGAAAGATCATCCGGTCCAAATTCTGGATGTGGACCGAAGTGGCGGAACCTCAAGCAATCCAGCCAGCGTGCAACTTCCTGTCGATGATGTCTCGGCGCTGTGGGGAAAGACCTGGCGAGAAATTGGCATCGACGCATTTGCGAATCACCGCACTCAAGGTATATCCGGCGTCCTCGGCTCGCCCTTTCTTCACCGCCCCATCGCCTTAGTCTCTGAGAGCGGAGAAAAAATCGACCCTGCCGTGTTCGCTCAACCGCTTCACACCTTGGCGAGCGACAGTTCACCGAACGGCTGCAACAACGACGCCACTTTCTGCCCGGTCCTAAAGCAGGCGGAAGATGAATTGCAACAAGCTCGACGCGACGCTCTCGAGTTGCGTTGGCAACAGTCCTCAACCCAAATCGCCTCCGCCGCGGAACGCATCGCATCCTTGGTCTCGCGGGATCAACTCGCAAAAGATCACCACCCGCAGACAGAAGAAGAACGAACTCGCTACGCCGACATTCGCGCCGCACTACAGCGCTCGAATCAAGCCTTGGCGCTGGCGGCCGGCCTCGAGGTTGTCGCTGAAGCAGACCGCAGCGAAGTCGTCGCCGGGGAAAATTTCACCGTGGACGCATATTCGCGCTGCCGCAAAGAAGCCGGTTGCGAACTCGGAAAGCTGCAGATTCTCTTGCGTCCCGAGTTCGAAGTCGCATCCGCGGCCGACTCCTCCAAAACTCAAAAATTTACTGTGACCATCCATGCGCCACTTCCCCAGGAAACAACTTGGGAGCAGCAGCAACCGGAACCGCCAGCACTCGCAACCGCGATTCAAGAAGTAACTGTTTCCGGGCACAAATTTGCCGAGCAGCAGCTGGTTACCCACATCGCTGCAACCTCGACGCGCATTGATCGCGTTCCAGTGCGCATGGTTCCCGCATACACCCTCGCACTTGAGCCGGATCAGGCCATTGAATTATTGGCTATGCCGAAAAAACCGTTTGATGTGTTGACCCGCGTCCATTCTTACGCCACCAAGCCCGGCAAAGTCGAAGTGGGTCTCACCGTGCCGCAAGGTTGGACCGTCAGCTCGCCCGTTACTTTGCAATTCCCGGGCGCCGGCGACCAATACGCGAAGTTAACCGTCACGCCTCCCACAAAATTATCCGCTGGCACCTACCCGCTGACCGCCTTCGACCAGCGCGGCGATGAAAAATTCTCCAGCTCGCTCGCACCCCTTCCTTCCATGCCCACTCTGCTCTGGAGCCAACCGGCACAATGCCGCGTTTTCGCCTTTGACGCCACTGTGCCTGACGATTTGCGCGTTGGATATATTTCCGCCGAAAGCGAGCCCATCCCGCAAGCTCTCGAACGTTTGGGCATTCAAGTGGAGATGCTCGACGCCGCGGCCCTCGCCTTCAGCAATCTCGCGCGCTTCGACGCTATCGTCGTGGGCGTGCGCGGCTATGAACTCCGCCCCGAATTGGCCGGCACCAATCAGCGCTTGCTCGACTATGTATCCAATGGAGGCACTCTGGTCGTGCAGTACCAGCGCGATTTCGCCTGGGACAAATTTCAATACGCGCCCTATCCCGCCAAAATCTCCCCCGAAAAACCCAATAGCCCCCTGCCGCGCATCACTAACGAGGCTTCCCCCGTCAAATTCCTGCAGCAGGACGATCCGCTTCTCAACAAGCCCAATAAGATTACGTCGCAAGACTTCAACGGCTGGATTCAAGAGCGCGGCCTTTATTTCTGGAGCCAATTCGACGCTAAATATACGCCGTTGCTCTCCATGAATGATCCCAACGAGCCGGATCTAAATGGCGGCCTGGTTTACACCCATTACGGCAAAGGAACGTACATCTACACCGGTCTCGCCTTCTTTCGTCAATTGCCGGAAGGCGTGCCGGGCGCCTATCGCCTGTTCATAAATCTCCTGAGCGTTTCTCGCGAAGCAGGCCGAAACCCTGCACAATCTTTAAAAGCTTCAGCCAGGGGAACGAGCAAGTAAACCAACTGGACACAGCCCGCGCGTCAAAAAACTGGCGTGCTATTCTCTAGCAGTTCTCTCCGAAATCGATTTGTCCTAAAGGAGTTTTGCAAGGAATGAAAACTCTGTTCGCAACCTGCGAAATCTCACGCATGTTTCGCTTCGCGCTGTCCGCGGCAATCATTGCCATGCTGGCATTGGCCTGCGCTTCGCCAGTCGCGGCGCAGAAAGATAAGAAAAAGAAATCAGATACGCAACAGCCCGCGGACAGCACCAATCCGCTCGTCCCCATGTCCGACGAAAATCAGATCGATTACATGATTTCAGAAATGCTCGGTGCCTGGCAGGTCGGCGACATCGAGAAGCTGCACAAGGATTACGCCGATGATGTAACCGTGGTCAACGGCGCCTATGCCCCGCCCGTCGTGGGCTGGACGAATTACCTGGCAATTTACCAGCAGCAGCGTACCCGCATGCAGCGCGTGCGCATGGATCGCTCGAACACCATGATCAAAGTGGCCGGAAACGTCGCTTGGGCTTGTTATCAGTGGGATTTTGAGGCCGTTACCGATGGAACGCCGAACACCGCGCAAGGACAGACTACCTTAGTGATGGAGAAAAGAAATAATCACTGGATCATCGTGCACAACCATACCTCGATGGTGCCGCCGTCAAATCCGGGGGCAGCCACCGGCGCAGGCGCACAGCCACCTGCCCACTAGGATTCTGGTCAGCTTCGCTCGAACCACTGAAAGCTCCTAAGTGGCGTCGTCAAGCGCAGGCGAAGCTCACCCGACTAAAGTCCGCGTAGCTTCTAGAAATTCTTCAGCCCCTGATAAATCCACATCCCCGCAATAACCAGCAGCAGAGTGCCCGCGGTAATGCCGGTAGTGGTTATGGGCTTCGACAGCTTCATAATTTTCGCTACCACTTCCCGCTGCTCTCTAGCCATATGGTCTTGGGCTGAGTCCAGGAAAATCTGATCGCCCTCATGGCTGGTCAACAAGGTGCGCCACACCAGCAGGAGCAAAAAGATCCCTGTAACAACCGCCCAAACGATTAGCAAATAATAAATGGGCCCCGAAATCTCCATAGGACCTCCCTTGGAACCGATCTGCGGTGCCTGCCCGAACCGGCAGACAAGGTATTGGCTGGAGTATACCCCTCATGAATTCGAATATCTATTACTTCATATTGAAAGTATCAATTCAAGCCGGGCGGACCACTCGGGAGGCCGACCGCCCGTTATTGTGCTCCAAGGGGTTTCAGATACCCAAACAAAGCAGCCCCATACCCAATGGAATCAGCGCAATCCGGCGACCACTTGACGCGAACGCTATTCCCCTTTCGAATTCTCAGTCCTGTGAATGAATGCGGCCACATTGTCATGCAGCGCCTTTGCCGAAGCCTCGTGGGCATAGACCATGTGCCCCGATTCATAAAACTGGTATTCGATATTCTTCTGCAGTTTCGCCGGAATCAGCAAATGTTCCATTTCATAGACACCTTCGTAAAATGGCGTGGCCAGATCGAAGTACCCGGCGTTCAACATGACTTTCAGTTCCGGGTTATATTTCATCGCCAGCGCCAGGTCCGTCATTACATTGGTGGCCTGCGGCAACGGCAGCGGGTCGCCCGGACCCTGATGCAAGAAATTCCAGGACAGATAAATTCGAGCTAACGGCTTATAAGTCCGGTTTTCCCCAAACTTCAACTCCTTGCGAACGTAGTCGTTAAACGCAGAAACATAAGCCGAGCTGATCGCCGCCGATTGCGGGTCATATTCTGCCTCTTTACTGAGCGGATCCAAGGTAGGCCCCGAGAAACGCGTGTCCAAGCGCCCGGTCGTAGTCTCAGTGTCATCCTGAAGTGTTTTCTCGAATTCTCCCGGTGTGATCCGCAAATTTGCCTTCTCGATATATTCATTTGGCAGCCCGGTGTATTCGTGGAGCTTCGCAACGGTTGCGCGCCGCTGTTCAGGCGCCAGCGTGGGGCCGGCCTCCAGCGCCTGCTCGTAATCGGTCATTGCAAAATGCTCCACCTCGGTCAGCAGCGCCGTCAACTCCTTATGTTGGCCTGGAAGTTTGTGGTGATACCACGCGGACGCCGCGTAAGTGGGTAGCGCCAGTTGGTAAGGTAATTCAATGCCCGGATTGGCCTCCGCCCGGTCCGCGCTTAAACTGAAGTTCAATATTTGCGACAACAGAATCACGCCATTGAAATCCACATCCCGTTCTGTCTCAAGCACGTTCGCAAGCACCGCCGATCGAGTCGTGCCATAGCTTTCGCCAAACATATATTTTGCTGAATTCCATCGGCCATACTTTCCCAGAAACTGCGCGATGAAATCCGCGAAGGCTTGCGCATCCTGGTCCACGCCGTAAAAAGCTTTCTCCCGGTCTTTGCCGCTGATGCGGCTGAAACCCGTGCCCGGCGCATCCACAAATACCAGATCACTCACATCCAACAGGCTGTACTCGTTGTTGACGATCGAATAAGGCGCAGCCGGTGTATGGGAATCATTCGACGTAATCACCCGCTTGGGCCCAAATGCCCCCATGTGCAGCCACACCGTCGACGAACCGGGCCCGCCATTGTATAGAAACGTCAGCGGACGCTGCGCCCCTTTACTGTCAGATTTGAAATACGCCACGTAAAACATGCTGGCCTCCGGCGGCTGATTCTTGTCGTCCTTATCCCTGTTCTGCGGCACATCGTCCCAATCCTTCGTGTGCACCACCAGCGTTCCCGCATAGGCGTCGTAATTGATGACACTCCCGCCAATGGTGACGCTGCCTTTGCTGGCTTGTTGCTCAGGT
>JAUTXJ010000177.1 GCA_030838075.1 Acidobacteriaceae bacterium | reverse complement strand
CGCAAATCTTGCAGCCTTGCCGCTGCACTCGGCCGTTTTCGCTTCAAATATCAATTTCTTCACACGTTCCAGACGGGACGTTTCTATTTCATCTGGATACCACAACTGCACCCGGAGAGATTCGAACTCCCGACCTTCTGGTTCGCAGCGACATAAGTCAATCTAAGAACTGCTTATTTGGCGTCGCTTACGAACTTTGATCGCCACTTCTCTTCAAGGAGGCGCAAAACGCCGTGAGTCTGGCTATCCGAATCCTTCACACGTCGTAAGATAAAATAATGACCGCGCCTATTTCAAAGCGCGCTGCAAACGTTTCTTCGTTTTTAAAAGGTGACGTTTTAGCGTATTAATCTGTGCGGCGATGTCGGCCAGTTCATCCTTCGCCGCCAAGCCGGCCTTTGCAATTTGGTGCGCGGTGCGGTCTGCTTTTCCAATAGCCGTTCCGATTTTCACTGCAGCTTGAGTTAGCTTGCTTTTTCTGGCCATATCTAACCTCCTGCTGAATAACGTCATCCTATAGGCGCCGTCGGGAGCCGTCAATCGTTCGACTAATTAGCGTCGACTAATTAGCGTCATGCGAGATGACCGCTTGGCCTTCACGTTCTTAGGCTAACGATCAGGAAGCCTGCGACTCTGGCGGAATTTTTGGGCCGGTTGGTAGTCGGTGTACATCAATTCATAACGCTGATAGGTAGAACCTTTTTTACAGTTAGGGCAAGCCATCCGCAAACCGCCTTCGGGAAAATCAGGCTTCGGCGGCCAAAGGGGGTCATAAGCGGCCCAGGACGCCAAATCTATTTCGTCGCAGGTGAATAATTTATGGCAGTGCTGACAATTCAAAACCCATTGAGGCATTTGCATCACTCCGAGGGACAGGCTAAGAGCCGTCAGGATAGTAATGGGCTGGCGTCGGACCTCCTATACCACTAAGGTGCTGTTGACCATTAAGCCGCTATGGCCCCCAGATTCGCCTTTTCTTCATTCATCCCCCTTGGTGATCCCGTTTGGGATTGCGGGACAGAAGGGACGTTTTCTAGTTTCTCTGGATACCACAACGCGGTTGACTGCGAAAAGCGTCGGCGCCTACAATGTCGTTTTACGGTACGGCAAGGTACGCAAGCTATGGCGCGGCAGCAAGAAACTGCGAATGAAGGGCCGCTAGAAGGTTAGCGGCCTTTTGTTTTGGAGATTGCTCAGGAATTATAAGGGAATTATTCCGGCATCGCGTGAGGATGTACGGTCGTGGGCACGATTGCAACAATCGGGATAGTGATCGCGGTAGGGTTGCTACTCTTGGCCGCGCAACGCTACATTGCGAATAAGCGGCTCGCGAACAAACGCCCCAATCGCGACGCACCTTAAAACTACGCCACGAAGGTTATTTTTTCTTCCTCGGTTTTCATTTCAGGCATCGAGAGACAAACGGGACGTTTTCTGATTTATCTCGATACCTACTCGAACTGCTTTCGAAAAGCCGCGAATTGCTGCTTTAGATCCGCTACATCCCTTCGAAGTTCGGCCAATTCCGCAGACAAGCGAGAAAACCCATCCATTTTTTCCCCTTCCAGCGCCGCAGGAACTTCGCGCCCATCCGTTGAGCTGACCCGCTTCACATCGCCTGACAATAAATGCATGTAGCGGGATTCCTTCGTGCCGGGCTGCCTGGCGAGTACCTTGACCAGCGGTGGCTCTCGGCTCATCAGTCGCTGCAGAGCCGACTGCGCTTCGCTCAAATCGTCGAAAGGATGCATACGCTCGGCGCGCGTCCGCAGTTCGCCCGTTGTTTGTGGGCCGCGAAGCAGCAACTCGCAGAACAAGGCCGCTTCCCGGCGATCGAAGTTGAAGGCTTCCTGTAGACGGTGTTCATACTTGGTGACCCGGCTGTCCGCGGCACTGACCGAGCGAGCCAGAGAATTGTCCTGTAATGTACGCAATGCATCCCGAACCGAGTCTTCCTCCACGTTCATAACCGGATCGCGATTGGATTTCTGATTGCACGCGTTGACCAGGGAGTTGAGGGAAAGCGGATAATAATCCGGAGTGGTGATTTCTTTTTCCAGCAGCGCCCCGAGTACCCTGGCTTCCATTTCATTCAGTAGGATATTCACAACACCTCAAATCATACCGGGGATGGATACCTAGGGACACATACCTGAGATACCTAGGTAAAGACGGAACCTTTTCCTTTATCTGGATACTATATCGCGCCGAAGACGAGTGGCCCACATACTGGCCATTGAAATGAATTTGGGCGCCCCACGTGCCGGTTTTGCACGTGGGCTCTTTGACTTCGCTTTTGCCCGCAATCTAAACCACGTCAATCTTCACCAAACCAAGCTCGCCTTTTTCGTAGAACGAGAAACTGCTCCCGAGCCCACGTGTAAACCCGACACGTGGGGCACCCAACTGCGCAGACTCCTCGCATCTCATTCCATCTGTAATCTTACGCGGACACTCTCACCACAATTCGGTCGGCAAAAATCCAATTTCCGCCTCGGCCACCCGCCAAGCCCACCGGAGACACCGTCGTTGGCGGAACAACCAGAGGGGGGACCCGAAACGCTCGTGAAGTAGTTTTGTCCAGGCAACACGAGAGTGTTACGAACTCGTGTATTCCAAGCAAGAAGAACAACAACTAGGCCAAGACCGGCAGCATCATAGCCAAGGAAACTCCCGACGCTGGCGATTGAAAAAGTGGGCTGGCATTCACGCACGCGCGCTATGTGTCTCGAAGGCAACGTGAGTGAATGTCGGCCAACACCAAGGGGACGCAGGGACACTGGACGGTTTCCATTTTATCTGGATACTACAAGTGCGCCCATGGGGACGATTTTAGAACTTTCTTGGTCTATTCGTGGCCTGTTTGCCTCAGGCCGACATCCTGCCTGGATTGAGCTTCGGCAGATAGGCCTGGGCACTCGTCCGGTCACGCGACGCAATATAAAGGGCGCCCCTCTTTTGGAGTAGGTTTTGAGTGTTCGGCTCAACCTCATCCAGAAAGGAACACCCTTTTATGACAAGCACCAAATATATCGGTATGGATGTGCACAAGGAAAGCATTTCGATTGCGGTGATGAATGGTGCAGGAAAGATCGGGATGGAATGTGTCATCGAGACGAAAGCGAGCATGATTCTGCAGTTTATCGATGGGCTGC
>JAUTXJ010000167.1 GCA_030838075.1 Acidobacteriaceae bacterium | reverse complement strand
CGATAACACTTCCACCGCCCCGTTTGCGCGCTTCTTCCACTGAAAACTCCGCGCGATTGATTAAATCCGTAACAATATCCTCGCTGTCATACTCCGGCTTCGCTGCGGCTTCCACGATTCCCGCGCTCAATGTGATCTGCGTGGCATTCCACGGCGGACGCAGATCAGACGCGGCCCGCAACAATTTGTCCGCCAGATGCTGCGCCCCGTCCAGTGTGGTGTCGGGCAAAATAAATGCCAGCGACCACGATGTATATTTCACCGCGACGTCATTCTGCCGCAGCATGGCTTGCAGCGAACGCGCCAGTTGCTCCACGTATCGCTCCATCGGCGATTCCCCTTGCTGCCGCAAAATATCCGAACCGCGATCGATTTGCAGAATGGCGAGCGCCAGTGGCGTGCCTTGCGTGCGCGCGCGATCCGCTTCCGTCAACAAACAACTCTGATACGAACTCCTACTTAGTAGCCCGGTCCGTTCGTCGGAAACACCCATGCGCCGCACCAGCGACCGCAACTTAGTGTGGCTCACGCTCATTAACATCTGGTCGCCGATGGCTTGCAAAAAGTACGCTTCGTTGGGCCGCCACTTGTGTTGCCGCGCATGACCAACGATCAACATTCCCGCCGGCACCTGAGTTTCTTTATCGGTGATAATCACGCCCAGCGCGCTTTCCAGCCCCAACTCCGCCAGTATCGATCCATCCGAGGACTCCACCATCAGTCCACCAAGCTCGTCCGGCTCAGCTTTTTCCATCAGCGCCAATATAAGCGCCACCTGTGCACTCGTAGCCGGTTTCACTTCCGTCGCGCAAAATTCCGCGGTCAATTCCGGTGGACGGCCAGCGGCACCAACCACCGCCAGCGAGCGTGTCGCGTGCAGGTATGTGCCAACTTCATTCACCGCGGTATTCAACATCGCGCGCGGCGTTTGTTGTCGAAAAATTTTCTGATTCACCTCTGATATTTTGGACAGATCCCGCAGCGTTTCCGCCGTGTACACCCCACTCTTTGCCGCTGCACTTGCTCCTTGCGATTCCGCTGGCGCCGTAATTATCGGTGCAACCGGCACCGGCGCGATTGGAGTTCCGCCGATCCCGGCCGCCGGTTGTTGGCGGTGCGCTCCGGGCGGCCACCAATTAGCCAGCTGATACAAATTCGAAAGCCGCGCGTTTCGTTTTTCCTCGCCTGGAAACATCACCCCAATTTTCTGCAGCCGGTCCAGCGCTTTGTTGTGCAGCGAATATTGCAAGAATATTTCTGTCTGCACAATCAAGTCTTCGAGTGTTTGCTTCTCACGCCCCGCTTCAGTGGTCGTTTGCGAGGCGCTGACAATCTCCCCGGCATTCGAATGTTGCAGCGACGCAGAACCCGCGCTCAAACTCGTCGATCTTGCCAGCCGCACCGCAATGCGCTTGAACAACGCATCGTCCACCCGGTTGCGCAACTTTTCCAGCCGCTCCTGATTACCCGGATCGTAAGGGTCGATGTCCACAAGTTTTTCCAGCGTTTCCGCGGCCTTCGGTATATTTCCGGCGCCCACGTAAACCTCGAACAGCTTGGTCATGATTTCGAAATATTTCGATTCCCGGTTCAGCTCGTTATAAAGCGCCGCCCAGAATTCCAGGATCGCCTGCGATTGCGAATTCTTCTCGCCGGCCAGGTCCATTTGCATGGCGAACTCATTTTGCTTTTTCTCTGCAAACATCCGCCGCTTCAGCGTTAACAAGACATCCACTGCATTGCGCTCTTTCCCTGCCGCCGCATACGCGTCAGCCAGTTCGAACAGCGGCATCGTCCCCACATTTTTTTCGCGCAACAACCCTTCAAGTATTTCCCGTGCACGATCCAATTGCCCGGCGCGCACCAGCGCTTTTCCAAACGCATCCACAAACGTCGCGTCGCTCTCTTTTCCCGCGAACGGATCAAGAATCTTCACCGCTTCCGTGGCCATTCCCGCGCGTAACTTCGCTTCCGCGTACAACAGCGCCACGCTCCGTTCTTGAGGCGCCAGCACGTAGGCGCGATACAAAAGCTTCAACGAATCCTCGTGTTCCCCATGCGCCGTGGCCAGTTGCCCAGCGCGCAAATAGGCTCGAGCCGCCAGCGCCCGCCGCCCTATGCGTTCCGCAGCTTCCGCCAGCCGCAATTGACGCGCGGGATTTTCCGGATCAAGCTGCGCGATGCGTTCCAGGCAAAACAATGCGTCTTCATCCCGCGAAACAGCGGTAAACATCTCCGCCGCCTTGCTGTACTGCTCGATCGCTTCCTCAGCGTGATTTTGTTTCTGCTGCAGAAACGCGTACCGCGCGATGCGTTCTGGCGGTTGCTCCACCCGCCCGCTGCGCAGGAAACGGTTATAAATCGCCACCGCTTTATTCTCGTCGCGCGGATCGATCAGCATGTCGAACAGCAATCCGTAATAAACCGCCGCAAGATCAGGTTGGTCGGTTCGTGAATACAGGTCGCCCAGCGCTTGAGTGGCTTCCTGGTGCTGGGGAGCTCCCTCCAGCACCGTCAGATAAGCGGCAATAGCGTCCGCAACCCGATTTTTTTCGAGGAAGCGCTTTGCCCGGTCAAGATGCTTGTTTACGTCTCCGGCCATCAGAGAGGGTTGCCTTTGCGGTGTAATCGGTTATGCAGTTTGCTCGACAGCCTGCGTGCAGATTTATCAGCCTCTTTAACTATATACCGCTGGCACAATGCGGCCAAATAGCTGGTCGCCTTACAGTAAGTGTTAACACCATGTTTGGGTTACGTCGGCTCTCAAGCCGCCCCTGCGCGGTTTAGTAGCGGTGTTTCAACACTTGATCTTGGCAACCAGCTCACCAAACTACCCAGACCGGTCAGTCCGAGCGAAGTGGCGCGGTCTTTGTCTTCCTCGTTCGCTCCTGCGAACGAGCCGCGCCACGTAGCCGAGGAATCTCTCCTCGATTGATCGCGCAAGCCACGTCGGTTCATCACTGTCTCTCGGCAATCACACGAACCGTTCACTCGGTGCGCCGCCCTTCCACCCGATCCTCCCGCAGCTGTTTCTCCAAACAACTCCGGCACAAACACCCCTCCGCCTCCCCAGCTTTCAACGCCGGCATAGGCCCGTGCGGCAATTCCGCGCACCAACAATCCCCTTCAGGATTGCAACTCATGGGTGCATCGCAACGAGCGCATCGCGTTTCCATAGCACTATTCTCTCTTGTCCCCTCAACTTTATCGACCCCTTCCGCCATAAAAAACCTTCAACTCATTTTCGTCCCCAGGCTGACGCGCCTTCCGATTTGTGGCAAACTCAATGTTTACGCGGCATGGTTTTTGCGCGGCTGTAGCGTGACCGGCGAGTGTCCAGGCCAGCACGCCCCCGGCGCGAAGCGACCGGACTCTCCTGCCGTTATAAGCCTAAATGGATCCAAAGTTCATACGTAATTTTTGTATTATTGCGCACATCGACCACGGCAAATCCACGCTCGCCGACCGCTTGCTGGAAATGACCGGCGCGCTCACCTCCCGCGAAATGCACGAGCAGGTGCTCGATTCCATGGACCTGGAGCGCGAGCGCGGCATCACCATTAAAGCCAAGAGCATTCGCCTGCATTACAAAGCCAAAGATGGAAACACCTACCGCCTCAACTTGATCGACACGCCCGGTCACGTCGATTTTTCTTACGAAGTTTCCCGCGCCCTCTCCGCGTGCGAAGGCGCTCTGCTCGTTGTCGATGCCAGCCAGGGCGTTGAAGCCCAAACCGTCGCGAACACTTTTCTCGCTGCAGGCAACAACCTCACCATTCTCCCGGTCATCAACAAAATCGACTTGCCCGCGGCGCAGACCGAGTTCGTCAAAGAGCAGATCGAAACCGTCCTAGCCATTCCGGCCAGCGATGCCCTGCTTATCAGCGCGAAAAGTGGTCTCGGCGTCGAAGACGTTCTCGAAGCCATCGTCGCGCGCATTCCACCACCGAAAGGCAGCGCCGATAATCCGCTGCAGGCCCTGATTTTCGATTCCTGGTTCGACATCTATCGTGGCGCGGTTGTTCTTGTGCGTGTGATGGAGGGCCGCATCACGCCGCACACGAAAATTCGACTCGTGTACACCAACGAAGTCTACGAAGTGGAAACACTCGGCACATTAACCCCCAAGCCCGTCGCGCTCGAGGAATTGGAAGCCGGCGACGTGGGTTTCATCGTCGCCAACATCAAGCGCGTCGCCGAAGCCCGCATGGGCGACACCGTCACCGACGCTTCACGCCCCGCCCTCGCGTTGCCAGGGTTTGAAGCCATCAAGCCCATGGTTTTCGCCGGAATGTTCCCCGTGCTCGCCGACGAGTACGAACCCCTGCGCGACGCCCTCGGTAAATTGCAATTGAACGACGCCGCATTTTTCTACGAGCCCGAAAATTCCGTAGCCCTGGGTTTTGGTTTTCGCTGCGGTTTCCTCGGCCTGCTCCACATGGAAATCGTGCAGGAACGCCTCGAGCGCGAATTTGGCTTAAATCTCATCACCACCGCGCCCAGCGTGCGTTACCGCATTACCCGCGTCGACGGCACCGTCATGGAAGTTGACAGCCCCGCCAAATTCCCCAATCCCAGCGACATCGCAAAAATCGAAGAGCCCATCATCAAGGCCATGATCATCACCAACGAAGATTCCGTTGGCGGCATTT
The DNA here is from genome assembly GCA_030838075.1 of Acidobacteriaceae bacterium. Taxonomy (GTDB): domain Bacteria; phylum Acidobacteriota; class Terriglobia; order Acidiferrales; family UBA7541; genus Acidiferrum. Next base: position 1,934 of record JAUTXJ010000167.1, on the reverse strand, counting down.
TGCAACTGTGCCAGGACAAACGCGGCACCCAGAAGAACTTTGAATATCTCTCTCCCACGCGGGTCATGCTCACCTACGAACTCCCGTTAAACGAAATCGTGCTCGATTTCTACGACCGCCTCAAAAGCGTTTCGCGCGGTTACGCTTCGCTCGATTACCACCTCGCTGGCTACAGCGAATCCGACCTGATCAAATTGGATGTGTTAGTCGGCGGCGAGCCCGTCGACGCACTCGCGCTCATCATCCACCGCGACTTGGCCTACGACCGCGGCCGCGATCTCGTCACGCGTTTGCGAAAATTGATTCCCCGCCAGATGTTCGAAGTCCCCATTCAAGCCGCCATCGGCAGCCGCGTAATCGCCCGCGAAACCGTCGCCGCCATCCGCAAAAACGTCCTCGCCAAATGCTACGGCGGCGACATTTCCCGCAAACGCAAACTCCTAGAAAAACAAAAAGAAGGAAAAAAGCGCATGAAGCGCGTAGGCCAAGTCGACATCCCCCAGGAAGCGTTCCTCGCCGTCCTAAAAGTCGCCTCCTCCTCCTCCGACGACGAGTAGTACAATCGACCCGCCAATTTCTCCTCGGCGGTGCGACGATGAAGACTATTCGTTGTCTCGTGAGTCTGCTGTTGCTGGCGTCCTGTGCGCGCGCCCAGAGCTTTGCGCCACAAAACGTTACGCCAACCGACCAGCAATCCGCCGCGCCATCTGAGAAGACGCCCGCACAGTCAGCCGCACTGGAGGCGCTCAAAGCTGGCGTGGAGCAATTCAGAAACGGCCAATACGAAAAGGCGATCGACGCTTTTAAAGACGCCAAGCACTTCGATCCTAACCTTCTCAACGCGCGTTTGTACCTCGCCACCACTTATGCATCTCAATACATACCGGGCGGTCCTTCTGACGAAAACCGCGAGAACGGTGAATTAGCCGTCGCTGAATTTCGAGATGCTTTGGCGCTTGACCCGGTGAATCTCGCTGCTATCGATGGTCTTGGTTCGCTCGAATTTCAGATGTCTGGCTCGCCATTCAATCGCGAACTCTTTCTAGAATCGAAGAGCTATTTTCAAAAACATATATCCCTTAAGCCGGCGGACATTGAACCGTACTACTGGATTGGAGTGATCGACTGGACTCTGGCTTTTCGTGCCGACCGCGACCTTCGCGCAAGTCACAACTTACCGAAGGTCGGCCCTCTCTCACCTGCCACTCGCGAAAAATATTCGATCGAGTACGGCGAGACCATTCAGGAAGGCATCGATTCTTTGAAGAAGGCTTTATCCCTCCGTCCAGATTATGACGACGCCATGGCGTACCTGAATTTGCTCTATCGAAGCAAAGCTGACGTGGCAGACAATCAGGCTGACCGCGACGCACTAATCGAAATGGCGGATGATCTGGTAGAAAAGGTTAAGGAAATCAAAAACAAGACAGTCGAGCAGCCGGCGCAACCACAGGCCGAGCCCCGCGAATAATCTTATGTGTTTTCTGTGGCCTTTACTTCGGTGATCAGTCGTCCGCGGTGCAGTTGAACGTTTACAGTGTCACCCAATTTCACCTGCTCGCTGGCGATCAGCACATTGCCGGCGGCATCCGTCGCAATAGCGTAGCCACGCTCCAGTGCACGTAAGGGGCTGCGCTCCTCAAGTTGCAATTTCAGCCTCTCCAGTTGTTCACGTTTTGCACGTAATAAGCGCTCACCGCGCTTGCCCAGTTCCGTTTGACGCCGCTCCAACAGCAAACGAAACGCTGCTACCTTGCGCCGAAAATCGAAAGACACCAGCCGCAAATGTACAGTGGCGTGCCGTCGCCGCGTTTGCCCAACTCGCGCACGTAGGGCCAGCTCAACCCGTGCCGCAAAATCATTCGTGCGGTTGCGCAGCCGCACGATCTGCTTATGAAAATCAAACGACACAATCCGCAGATGCGTCACATTGA
>JAUTXJ010000156.1 GCA_030838075.1 Acidobacteriaceae bacterium | reverse complement strand
CGGTTAATTCTAAATTAAGTTTCTTTTAGGTCGAAGCGGTACTACAGCCGTTACAACGTCGTTTCAGCCTCTTGCGGCGACAGCGCCTTGCGGAAAAAATCCTTGCCCTTACGTTCCGGCCCCAGCGCAAACACAATCACCAGCGCCACAATCGTGCACCCTTCAAAAATCGTCAGTGCCCATTGATACCCGACTCGGTCCCGTAACGCATACTCAATCGTGTTCGTTGGTGAACCGAATAGCACGCCCAACTGATAGATAAAACCCGGAAACAAACTGCGCACCGCGTCTGGCGAGAGCTCGTTTAAGTGCGCCGGAATCACTCCCCACGCGCCTTGCACTCCCACCTGCATCAAAAAAGCACCGGCAGCTAAAATCGCCAGAGAATGTCCGAAAGCCCAAAGCGGAATTATAAGCGCGCATATCCCCAGCGAACCAATAATGCTCAGTCGCCTTCCCAACCGCTCCGAAATGGCGCCCACGGAGATCGTTCCGAGCAGGGCCCCGACGTTGTAAAACATCGCAAGGTACGCCACCACATTCGGCGAAATATGATGCGCGGTTTTCAAAAAGTCCGGATAGAGATCCTGCGTGCCATGCGACAGGCAGATCATCAACGTCAGAGTCAGCACCAGGTACGCGAAGCCTTTGCGATGCTCCCACATCACCCGCGCGATCCCGCTCATGCTGGGAACCTGGTGTTGTTTCCACGCCGCCGACTCCGGCGATAGATACGTCACAAATATCGTGATCGCCGCTGGGACTAGCCCGGCCCAAAACATCGCCCGCCACCCCCACGCCGGTAAAATCAAACGCGCCGCCACCGCCGCCAATAAATATCCCAGTGGATATCCGCCCTGCAGCAATCCAGAAAGCAATCCTCGCCAGCGCGTTGGCGCACTTTCAAGCGTCAGAGACGCACCCACTCCCCAAAATCCGCCCATGCCAATTCCGTACAGCAACCGCAAAATTAGAAACATCGGGTAGTTCAGTGCCAGCCCACTTAATACTTCGATCAGCGAAAAATACGCAACCACCGCCATCAACGGTTTTCGCCGCCCGTAACGGTCCGCCATCATCCCAAATAACAACGCACCCACCGGGCGCATGGCCAACGTGGCCCCCAGCGTCAGCACGATCGAACTCTTGCCCACTTGAAAGTGTGTTGCCAGGGTATCGACGAGAAAAACCACCACGAAGAAATCAAACGCATCCAGCGTCCATCCCAGTATTCCCGACGCCACCGCATACCCGCGCCCTTTTTGAGGCAAATCGCTGTTTTGCCGCCCGCTTACTTCAGTGATCATGGCTTCCTTGAAATTCGCAATCCTCGGCGCAGAGTGTAATTCAAAAAACTGAAGACCTGATGAATGAAAAATTAAGCGGGCTTGAAATCAACAAGAATGCTCAAGGTAAGAAGTTCGCCCGGCGCAGATATTCGGCAAATCGCGGGTCGCCACGCAGCGAATCAAAAAACGGATGTACTTTGAGGTACTGCATGATGTTCGATCGTTCTTCGGCGGCACGTTCCAACCATACAAATGCCTGCTCCGTGTCACCGAGCCCGAGGTAGGCGTTGAGGAATGCGGCCGCCGGCACGTAGCCCTTCTGCCCTCGCCGCCCAAGCTCGTCGACAACTTGCAACGCCTCCGCGCGGCGGCCACCGTGAGCGTATGCCCTGACGAGGACGCCCAGCACAGCAGGGTTGCGATCGGACAGCGATGCCGCTTTTTCCAGTGTACGGATCGCTTCATCGAACTGCTCGGCAGCGATAAGTGCGAAGCCGAGAGACCACAGAACCTGCGGATCATTGGGATCTGTTGTCAGACCTCTCCGCGCTTCACGAATCGCCTCATCATAACGCCGCGAAAAAAAAAGGATCTGGCCGACGTCAATGCTGTTAAATGCCAACGGATCGAGTTCCTGGGCCCTTCGGGCCCAAGCCAGTGCTTCCTCGCTCCGGCCTTGACATACCAGCCAAAAGGCTAGCCCGGCGTGAGCGCCCGCATCGCTGGGGCTCACTTCTATAGCTCTCCTATATTCCGTCTCCGCTTCCGCCCAGTGCCAATCTTTCTGGAGGGCGTTGGCAAGCAGGACACGAGCCTCGGCAAGCTGGGGATCCAATTCCAGCGCTTTCCTGGCCGCGTCGATAACCTTAGGCCTGGTGTCGCCAGGGGGCATTCCGAAGAAGACCAACCCGAGCCCGCTTTGGGCTGCCGCAACGCCGGCATATGCGGGAGCGAAAGTGCCGTCCGCGTTGATGGCGGTTTGAAAGTATCGAAGGGCCTCTTCGAGGCCGGCCCGGTTGTTCTTCTGTAGGGCAAAACGACCCTTGAGGTAGGCTTCGTAGACCTCAGGCGCCACTGTACGCGGCACAACTGGAAAGCTTTGCGCACCATTCACCGCGGCCTCAACGTGGCGCGCTATACCGATGGTCACGTCGCTCTGCAGCGCTAATATGTCCTGTAGGTCCCGATCGTACGTTCCGGCCCACAGGTGCTCGTCCGTAGCGGTGCGGATCAACTGAACCGTCACGCGAACTTTGTCTGCGGATCGCAGCACCGAACCTTCGATGACCGCATCAACATTTAGCTCCTTCCCAATGTCGGGTACGGACTTCCGCGTGCCTTTGAGCTGCATAGCAGAAGTACGGGAAATCACACGCAGTCCGCGGATTGCCGAAAGTTGCGCGATCAGCGCCTCGGTCATGCCATCCGACAGGTAATCCTGCTCGGAATTGCCCGAAAAATTTGCGAGCGGTAGAACAGCAAGTGATCGAATGGCTATGCTGGCAGCCTGTTCTTTAGTGCGTTCGCGAGCAAACCATATTGAGACCGCGGCCAGCACCAACGCCAGCGCCGCTAGCGCGGCCGTGCGAATATAGTTCCGCCACGGAACCGGTTGAGCGATCGGACCGGTATCCGTATCCGTATCCAGTGCATCGGTTGCCGGAACTGGCACCCTCTTACTCCGCCATCCGTCCAGTTCCGTTGTGTATCCGTAAACCGAGCCGAGCTTGTGATGAAGATGCCGGTGAACCGGCAGCCCCTCGCCCTTCTCCCACCGGCGGACCGTGGTGACGTCACGCCCTAAATAGCTGGCAATCTCCTTCCAGGATTCCAGGCGCCGCCCGCGGGCATCCGCACCGGTCTTTGGGGTTGAGGCCGCCTCGGCAGACATGGTTTTGAGGGCTCCCGTACAGGCTCAAGAATCTATCACACCGTTGTGTTTCTGTGGCACTTGCGGGACCAGATAACAAAGGATGGGTGTGCCTTACTTTGCTGCACTTTGCCTGACATTGCGTGTTGCGCGGCGAGCGCACCAGGCACAGCATCTCCTCGACGAATCCAAGTGGTATGCCCACTGCCTTCCCTGTTCGGTTCACAGCCCGGGCCATCACCACGAAACCTAAAGGGAGAACACATGTCCAAAACTCGAATTGCAGTAAGCCTTATAACAGTGGTGGCTGCGGCGGCAACGATTTATACCGGCCTGGTGCGAGCTACAGGGAGCGTCGGTAGCACGTCAACACCAGTTGGCCGAGCGACATATGAGGAATTCAAAGTGAAGCGTGAAATGCCGGGTCTCGAACTCAATTTGAAAGCCAGGACCGACGTCGATATTGCTACCCAGATCATCACTTTCGCGCCGAATGGTGGAAACAGTGGATGGCACAAGCATCCTGGCCCCGTCTTTATTAGTGTGATCTCTGGAACCATGACGTTTTATGACTCCGGTGATCCCGATTGCTCCCCTGTCGTTCGCACCGCTGGCCAGGGCTTTGTCGACCTGGGTGAACACGCCCACATCGCACGAAACGAAAGCGGCTTGCCGGCCACCAACGTCGTAACGTATTTCGTACCAGTCGGTGTTCCCCTGCGCATCGACCAACCCCAACCCAGCAACTGCCCGGTATTCTGACCGGGTTGCCAGCCGAGTTCGCCCAAGCGTGCCGCTGATTAAGTGGGTCACGGCTACCTTGCCTTATTCGCTGAAACGGACTCCCGACAGCCTGTCTAGAAGTCCGTCGCAGTCCGTGGGGCAAGTTCTTGTGTTGATCCGTCTTCGCAAGCAATGGATTGCGGACCGGACGCACGTCGATAATCTCAGCGCGGCAATACTTCACCGCGAGTTTCTTGCGCAAACGGGATGATTAATAGCCCGAGTCCGAACGCAATCGCCGTACAGGCGACCGCCTGCCTATTGTTCCCGCGTTGCGAACCATCGCGCCAATCATGAAATTGACGCCCGCTCCGATGAACCGTCCAAAAGACGTTGCAAACGCAAACGCCGTGGCTCGAACGCATGTCTCGTATTGCTCGGGAAGCCACAGACTGAATAAAGTAAAATTCCCGCCAAAAAATCCCAGGAAAAATAAACACGCGATAAACGTCGTCAACCCATTCTCCAGATAAAACGCCCAACCAAAACTCAACCAAATGAACATGCTCATGCCCAGGAAATAGACAGCCAAAGCACTTTTCCGTCCCAGGCGTTCCGCGAGGATCGGCGCCATCAAACAACCCAATATCGTTCCGATCGAAAGAATCGCCGTCCCGATCGAAGCCGTCTTGGATGCCTCCGCCAGCGACATACCCGCCTTTTTCGCTAGAGTGATAATTGCGGTTGGTTCGTACACCGCTCCCGCCCACAGACCGATGATCGCGACCGTCAGCAACGCGGCGTTGACAATCGTCTTCCGCCGATACTGAGCCGAAAAAATTTCCGCCAGTGACGCGACCCAGCGCTGCGGTTTACCTACCCGCCCTGGCAGCCCAGCCGTTTCCCTCCATCGTTCCGGCTCCTTGACTCGCGCCAGAATCAGCACAGAAATAATCACCGGCGACAATCCGCAGAGAAACATCGCGCGCCACCCGAACCGCGCCCCCACCGTATAATTCAGTGCCGCAGCCAGAAAAAAACCGAAGTAGTAACCAGTCTGCAAAAATCCGGCCCCCATTTTTCGCCGGTCCTCAGGCCGCGCTTCCGCGACATACGCTCCGGCCAGCGCCCACTCACCCCCTATCCCAATACCTGCGAGCAGCCGAAACAACGCTAATTGCCAGACACTTTGCGCCAATGCCGCCGCGCCGGTAAACACCGCATACGCCAGAATCGTCGCCGCCAGCACCCGCGTGCGTCCGAATCGGTCGGCAATCGGCCCCCACATAAACGAGAGCCCCAACCAACCAGGAATAATGCGAACAAAATCGAACCAGCGAGTCCTATATTCGCCGGAGTCTTCGCATATCCCGACTTGGGCAAAAGCTCCGATAGCGCTGGACTCAGCACCAGCGCGTAGATAAACGAATCCATGCCATCGAGAGTCCATCCCGACCACGCTCCCCAGAAGCCCGTGATTTGTGCTGATGTAAGTTTTGTGTGTGGCATGCCGCTTGACACAGCGGGGGACAATTAAGCCCAAGCAACAGCTCAACGGCAATTAATAATCGCGCTTCAAAAAAATTTCCGCTTCAACGCTGCCGATTACCTCGACGTATTGGATTGCAATCTCCTGCCGCCACAAGAGAGAATCCCCTGCCACGTCGAAATGCCCACGCCACCATCGCCATCGCAGCCATTGACCGGCAAACTTTGGCGCGTTCTCATTCTGTTAGGCCTCTCCATCTTCATCAGCTACATAGATCGCTCCAATCTCTCCATCGCTGCTCCCCTGATAAAAGACGAACTACACCTCTCCGCCTCGCAGCTCGGCCTCTTGCTCTCTTCCTTTTTCTGGACCTACGCGTTTTTGCAGCTTATTTCCGGCTGGCTGGTGGATCGGCTAAACGTGAACTGGGTTTTTGCCGGCGGTTTTTTTCTCTGGTCGATCGCTACTATCGTCACTGGGCTCGTCCATGGATTTTTCTTGCTCTTGATGTTGCGTTTATTGCTCGGCGTAGGCGAATCCGTCGCGTATCCTTCCTACTCAAAAATCATCGCGCTTCACTATCGCGAGGAGCATCGCGGCATCGCCAATTCCATAATTTCGGCCGGCTTGGCCCTCGGCCCAGGCTTTGGCCTTTTGGCCGGCGGCTTACTAATCGCCAGATTCGGATGGCGCGGTTTCTTCGTAGTTCTTGGACTGATCAGCTTGTGCTGGCTGATTCCGTGGCTTACCTGGATGCCTCCAGCAAAAGCCGCCATTCATCTGGACAAAATCGCCGCGCCAAGTTACGCAGCCATCCTGCTCCAGCGTTCCGCCTGGGGCACCATCATCGCCCAGTTTGGTTACAACTACGTGAGCTATTTCCTGCTTACCTGGTTGCCATTTTATCTGGTACGCGACAGGCACTTTTCTCTCGTGGCCATGGCCAAAATCGGTGCCACCGGCTACGCGCTCGCCGCGCTCTTCGCATTATTTTGTGGCTGGCTCTCCGATCATTTAATCCGTTCCGGAGCAGCCCCAACCCAAGCCCGCAAACCTTTCGTCGCCGGAGGGCTCGCAGGCTGCGGTGTCCTGCTTTTTCTCTCCGCCGTTAGCCCTCCTGCGTGGAGCGTGCCTCTACTAATTTTGGGCATCGCGTGCCAAGGCATCAGCTCGTCCAATATCTGGGCGATCTCTCAAACACTCGCGGGCCCGTATGCCGCGGGACGCTGGACCGGTTTGCAAAACGGCTCCGGAAACTTGGCCGGGATTGTAGCTCCGGCTCTCACTGGATTTATTTTGGATCGTACCGGCCTCTTTCAGTGGCCGTTCGCGATTGCGGCTCTCGTAGCCTTGGCCGGCGCCTCGTCCTGGATTTTCATCGTTGGACCGGTGCGAGCCATTACTTGGCCCGAACGCGCCCCAGTGCGCCTCGCACATATTTGAGCACTGTGGTAATACGGACCTCCTGCATAGTAGAAGTCCCTAACATGGGAATTCCTAAATTAGTCTTAATTTTCATTTATCTACGGCATCTTCGGTAGGCAGAACGCCCGTCACCTGCTAGCCTCTCTCGCGGCGGTTATCGCCACGCTCTTACATCATGGCGGCAAGGGCGCGAAAATTGCCCTTACACGCCCAACGAGGAAAAAAATATGCGTCGATTCTTGCGAGCTTCAGCCCTGATCTTTTCAGTCGCTGCAGTCACGCTAACTCCCAGCGTCTTACGAGCTGGCGATGACGGCGGCAAGTTCAAAATCGTTAAGAAAATCCCCTTTGAAGGCGGCGGACGTTGGGACTACGTGACCGTCGATTCAGAATCTCACCGCGTTTACATTGCGCGCGCCACGCATGTGAGCGTGCTGGATTCCGAAAGCGGGGCCGTCGTTGGTGACATCCCCGACACTCCGGGGGTACATGGGGTCGCTGTAGCTCCCGACCTGGGCATTGGTTTCATCAGCGAAGGCGGAGCCGCCAAGGTTGCCGTCTTCGATTTGAAGACGCTGAAAGTGGAATCTCAGATTGCTACCGGCGAGAATCCTGATTCCATCCTGTATCATCCTGCCACTCATCAGGTCTTCGTCCAGAACGGCAAAAGCAAATCAACCTCGGTGATCGACGCCAAAACAAAGCAAGTCGTCGCCACTATTCCTCTGGAGTCCAAGCCGGAATTTTTCGCCTACGATGAAAAAGGGAATGTTTTTATCAACCTCGAAGATAAGCACGCCATCGCGGTAATCGATGCCAGCAGCAAAACATTAAAATCGACCTGGGTCATGGAGGGTTGCGAAGGCCCGTCCGGACTGGCAATCGACAATAAGACTCACACGCTGTTCTCCAGCTGCGACGGAAAACTCATGGTCGTCGATAGCAACAGCGGCAAAGTTCGCCAAAGCGTCGCCATCGGCGATGATTGCGACGGCGTAACCTTCGATCCTGGAACTCGATATGTCTTCGCGTCCCCGAGTACCGGGAAATTTCAAATTATCCACGCCGATAAAGCCGGCAAGTACTCCGTGGTTCAGGAGATTGACACTCCGGTCGGATCAAAGACTCACGGCCTCGATCCCGTCACTCATAAAGTCTATCTGCCTTCGGCTAAATTCACGGGCGATCCCAGCAAGCGGCCGCGCCCGTCCGTAGTCGAGGGTTCGATACAGGTGCTGGTTATCGGCGAATAAGCTGCTGACTAACGTACCGCGCAGCAAGGCCTCGGAAGCGCCAACCGGAGTTTGTTAGCGCCTCCGGGGCCTTTTCTTTCTTAAACCTAAATGAAAACTAATGGCCGCTTAACTTAATTCTCTTCATGTCGCGCTAAAATGGGAGGGGTTACGAAGAAGGTCGTCCGATGAATCCCTTTTCAGTCTTACAACACGTTATTCTAGATAGTTGCAGCCATAGCTGCTCTGCCCGGTCATAGGAGTTACCGATGGACTACTCCGCACTGCTTCGCTCGGCTCTCGTCGCTCTGCTCAGAAATAAAATGCGCAGCATGTTGACAGTCATGGGCATCACCATCGGCATCGCCGCCGTGATCTGCGTCGTAGCCATCGGAAAAGCCGGACAATCGCGCGTCGAACAACAAATGAACAATCTCGGTGATAACTTCGTGTGGATCGAAGCGGGAGGCCGCGCCGTCAATGGCGTACGCACCGGTACGCACGGGGCGCCTTCCCTCTCCATGGCCGACGCCGCCGCCATCAAAAACCAGATCGCTCTCATCAAAACGGTTTCGCCCAATGTCGATGATCATGTGCAGGTCATTTACGGCAATCAAAACTGGTTTACTGCCTATCGCGGCGTATCCCCAGAATTCTTTGACATCAAGCGTTGGTATGCCGACCAGGGTGCCGCCTTCACCAATGAGGACGTCGAACGTGCCGCTGACGTCTGCGACATTGGCGTCACCGTTCGTGAGCAACTCTTTGGCGCGGAAGATCCCATCGGAAAAGTTATCCGTGTAAAAAACCTCCCCTGCAAAGTGATCGGAGTTCTCCACCCCAAAGGTCTTTCCATGTCCGGGCAGGATCAGGACGACACCATCCTGATGCCCTACACCACGGCTCAGAAAAAGATGAAGGGCAACGCCTGGCTCGACGACATTCTCTGCTCCGCCGTCTCCCAGGACTCGGTAAAACTTGCCGGCCAGGAAGCCGCCGCGATCCTCCGCGATCGCCATCACCTGCGTCCCGAAGAAGACGACGATTTCAACATCCGCAATCCCGAGGACATCATTCAGGCGCAGATGGAAGCGAGTAAAACTCTCACGGTACTGCTGATCGCGATTGCCTCGATCTCGTTAATTGTCGGAGGTATCGGCATCATGAACGTCATGCTCGTTTCCGTCACGGAACGCACCCGCGAAATCGGTGTGCGTGTGGCTGTGGGAGCCACCGAGCAAGCCATTCAGCTGCAATTTCTTGGCGAATCCGTGATGCTGAGCCTGGTAGGCGGCTTTGCGGGCGTCTTATTCGGGGTTCTGGGCTCCTACGTGGTCGGTCAGACTCTAAAGTGGCCCATGGAAACCTCCATGCAGGCCATCGTCGTAGCTGCTCTGTTTTCCATTGCTGTGGGAGTTTTTTTCGGCTACTACCCCGCGCGCAAAGCGTCGCTGCTCGATCCCATTGAGGCGCTGCGCTACGAGTAAGCCGAGTCAACTAGCTACGCCGTAATTTGAGCTGCGTTGTAACAACCAGCATGAGTTTTTATTTTTTTCAGGGCTGTGAATGAAGAAGAATCTTAAATGGCTGATTTTGGCTGGCGTGTTGGCGGTGGTAGCCATCTTGGCCGCCTTTGGCTTTAATGCCAAATCTCAAGACCAGAACTTTACCGCCAAAGTGGAGCGCGGCGATATTCATGACGTCGTGGAGGCCACCGGCACCATAAATGCCGTCATCACCGTGCAAGTCGGGTCGCAGGTTTCCGGGGTCATCGCCAAGCTCTTCGTCGATTTCAACTCTCGCGTACATAAAGGTGACCTTATTGCCCTGATCGATCCCGCGTTGTTTCAGGGCGCTGTGCAGCAGGCCGATGCCGATTTGAATAGCGCCAAAGCCAACCTGCTGGCCGCGCGGGCAAATTTAGAGAAGGCTAAAGCCTCCATGGTTCAGACCAAGGCTGATTACGAACGCGCCAATCAGCTCACTCGAGAAAACATCACCAGCCAGCAGCAGCTTGATCTCGCCAAGGCCAATTACGATTCCATGAACGCCAGCGTCGGCGCCGCCGCTGCTAATGTCACTCAAGCGGAAGCTCAGGTAAATCAGAAGGCCGCTGCGCTGAGCGTCGCGCAAACTAACCTCAATTACACGATAATCCGTTCCCCAATCGACGGCACTGTCGTGGCTCGCAATGTCGACGTCGGTCAGACCGTCGCGGCTTCCTTGCAAGCGCCCACAATATTCACCATCGCCCAAGATTTAAAAAAAATGCTGGTCTATACCAAGACTGACGAGTCCGACGTGGGAAACATTATGCCCGGCAAACAAGTCACCTTTAAGGTCGATGCTTTTCCCAAGGAGACTTTTCATGGCACGGTCTCCCAAGTACGCATGAACCCGACCACCGTGCAAAACGTCGTCACCTACGACACCATGATTGAGTTTGATAATCCCGAACTTAAGCTTTTTCCAGGAATGACTGCCTATGTCACCATTCCGGTAGCTACCGTACAAAATGTCCTGAAACTCCCCAATACCGCGTTACGTTACAAGCCGCTCATGTCCCCCGAGGAAGTCATGCGTCTGTATGCGCAGTACGGCATCGACGAAAAGCAGGTCGAGGCTTCTACGCAAGCCACGCAACCCGCAGGCACGCCGGAGTCGAATGTCACTCGAGTTCCGCGCGCCACCACTGCCGTGGTTTGGAAATGGCATCCGGATAACTCCATGGAGCCAGTGAGGGTCTCTCTTGGCATTACTGACCACGCTTTTACGGAGATCACTACGGTTCTGAAAGGCAACCTGAAAGAGGGTGACGATCTCGTGGTTCGCTCCATCAGTTCGAAGCCTGCCGCTCCCGGAGCTATCAGGCGCTGAGTTTCTACGACGGTAAGAACAGAGCTGGTGAAAAATAATTGAATGGCCGCTGCGATTCCAAGTGAGCTCCAGTCTTCTGCCCCAGGCGACGCGGTCATCCGCGTTGAGGATGTTCACAAGTATTACGAGTTGGGCGAAACCCGCGTGCACGCCTTGCGCGGAGTCAGCGTGGAGATCCGGCGTGGAGAATTTCTCGCCATCATGGGCGCCAGCGGCAGTGGCAAATCCACGTTCATGAATATGCTTGGCTGCCTCGACAAGCCAACTTCCGGAAAATATTTCCTCGACGGCATTGACGTCTCGGAACACGACAAAAAAGAGCTCGCATACATTCGCAATCAGAAATTAGGTTTCGTTTTTCAGGGTTTCAATTTGTTGGCGCGCACGACGGCTCTTGAAAATGCCGAGCTGCCCACGCTGTATACCAAAGTTCACAAATCGGAGCGCACCAAACGCGCCACAGAAGCGTTGGCCATGGTAGGCCTCGCAAACCGCTCTGACCATTTCCCTTCACAAATGTCCGGGGGGCAGCAACAGCGCGTCGCTATCGCCCGGGCTCTAGTGAATCGCCCCTCCATACTTCTCGCCGACGAGCCGACCGGTAACCTGGACACGCGTACCTCGGTGGAAATCATGGAGATTTTCCAGAGACTCAACGATCAAGGATTAACGATCGTGCTGGTAACCCACGAACTCGACGTCGCCCACTTTGCAAAACGTACTCTTATCTTTCGCGATGGCAAAATTCGCAAGGATGAGCCGGTCCTCAACCGACCGATCGCTTCCGAAGTCCTAAAAACCTTGCCCACCCTGGAAGACTGACCTCCGATCCATGCGCACTCTATTAAATATTCATAGTGTTACCGCCGATGAATCCGCGAACAGGTCTCTCCAATAAGAGCGTTCAATCTTTTTAATTTATCTCTTTGACAGAAGGCGGCTGACCGTCGCTCAACCATCACCGCCCATTCGAGCACGAGGTATACTCTCCCCAAGGCGTCCGTTACTGTGTTAGCAGGGAGGCTCGGGGACTGATCGCGCGCTGGTCGTAACGCATCCCCAGATTCTTCTGCTTTCCTGCCGATGTGGTTTGCCCACCGCGACAACGCCGCCTGGAACTAATGGCTGAAGTAACGGGAGGATGCCATGAGCGGCAAAAAAAACGGAAGCTCCACGGCTGCAGTCACAATCCTGGTTGTTTCGTTAGCTGTAACCTTGTGGCGAGCGGCTGCAGGCAGTAACGTTAGCGATTTACACGTCACTATCCGGGAATGGGATGTGCCGACCAAGGGCGCGCACCCGCACGACCCGGCGGTTGGCAAGAATGGCGATCTATGGTTTACGGAGCAAATGACCAATAAGATTGGCCGCTTCGACCCAGCCTCGCAAAATTTCAAAGAATATCCGGTCACAGGCGGAAATGCCGGCCCGCACGGGTTGGTCTCCGACAGCGACGGCAACATCTGGTTCACCGCGAACTTTGGCGGATACATCGGAAAGCTTGATCCACAAACCGGAAAAATCACACAATACAAAATGCCAGTTGAGAAAGCTGATGATCCGCACACTCCGGTTTTCGATAGCCAGGGCACTTTATGGTTCACCGTTCAGGGCGGAAATATGGTTGGTCGCCTTGGCCCTAAGACTGGAAAAATCGAGTTGAAGAATGTGCCCACCGAAAATGCATTACCGTACGGAATAGCCGTCAACAGCAAAGGCATTCCGTTCTTCTGTGAATTGGGCGCTAATAAAATGGCCAAAATCGATCCGGCAACGATGGCCATCACGGAGTTTAAGTTGCCGGAAACCGCTCGCCCACGCAGGCTGGCCATCACATCGAATGACCAGGTTTATTTCACGGATTTCAAGAGCGGCAATCTCGGCCGGCTAAATCCAGTGACCGGTGCGGTAAAGATGTGGCCGTCCCCTGGTGGCACCGATTCCGGCCCGTACGGAATTGCCATCACCAAGGATGGCAGCGTGTGGTATAGCGAGTCCGGCGTTAAACCCAACACCATAATCAAATTCGATCCGTCCTCCGAGAAATTCGCCCGCGCCGCTATTCCGTCTGGCGGTGGAGTGGTTCGAAATATGGCAGCTACTCCCGACGGCCGCATCTACCTGGCTTGCAGCGGCGTGGACAAAATCGGAATCGTGGACCCAAATCTCAGATAACCCGCGCAAAAAGATTCGAGATATGGGCTGACGCTTCAGCAGTGCATGAAAGCTTCTGTTGCAGCTTGCACAGCAGTTCGCGCCTGATTTCTTGACGCCAGCCCCGCCCTTCGATAGCGTCAATAACGGGTGTCACGTTCATTGCGTTTTCTTTTCGCTGCGCCCATGAATCAATAACCATACAGAATCAACCGGGAGAAGCAGTGGCTAATCCAATCATTACCCTGACCACCGACTACGGCACCAACGATCATCTGGTCGGCACGCTCAAAGGCGTTCTGCTTAAGATCAATCCTGAACTCACCATCGTCGATATCACTCACCACGTGAATCCTTATGACCTGCTTGACGGAGCCCTCACCATCGGTGCGGCATACGCATATTTTCCGCCAAGAACAATTCACATCGTGGTCGTAGATCCTGGAGTTGGTACGGCCCGGCGCCCACTGCTGGTAACTGCCCAAAATCAATATTTCGTAGCACCCGACAATGGCGTTCTCTCCCTCGTGTACGAACGCGAGCAAGACAATCTTGCCGTTCGCCACGCGACTGCTGAACACTACTTCCTGCAACCCATCAGCAAGACATTTCATGGCCGCGATATTTTTGCCCCGGTGGCGGCGTGGTTATCCAAGGGTTGGCAGACCTCGGCCATGGGCGAAGAAATTCAAGATTTTCAGCGCTTCACCCTTCCTCGCGCCAAACCAATTGACGACGGGTTGCAAGGCGTAGTGCTGCGCATCGATGCATTCGGCAACATAATGACCAATTTTCGCGCGGAAGACTTGCCTGAATCTGCGAAAAACGGCGGCGGCTTGAATTTAAAGGTAGCTACGCACACCATTTCGAAACTGGTGGAAACCTTCGCGAATGGCGCGACCGACGAGCCGATCGCCTACATGGGATCGAGCGGGTATCTAGAGATTGGCATCAACAAAGCAAATGCCGCGCGAAAATTAACAATTGCTCGCGGCGCCACTGTGATTCTTCCCAAGAGTTAGTCACCGCCAACTCACTTTTCGCTCGTATCAAGTCGCGTCGCAAACATTTCCTACGCGAATAGAATCAGCGCGAGCTCTCTAACGCCGCCATTTGCGAACGGGTGCGCGGATCCAGCCAGTCCCGCCAGGCATCCCCCAACAAATTAAAAGCCAGCACCGCGGTCATCACCGCCAGTGCCGGAAAAACCACCATATGTGGCGCGTCAAACAAGTGGCTGCGCGCATCATTGAGCATCGACCCCCAACTGGGCAGCGGCGCGAGCACACCTAGTCCCAAAAAACTCAACGTCGATTCCGCAAGAATGGCCCCGGCCATACCGATGGTCGCCTGAATCAAAATCGGCTGCAAAATATTTGGCAGGAGATGACGCACCAGAATTCGCCGGTGTGATGCGCCGAGCGAACGTGCCGCCAGCACAAATTCCAGTTCTTTCGCTTTCAACACTTGGGCGCGCGCCAGTCGCGCGTAACCAGCCCATCCGGTAATAATCAACGCGAGAATAACTTTCCCAATCCCAGGCCCCAGGAAGGCCGCAAATGCGATGGCCAAAAGTATCCCGGGAAAAGAAAGAAACGCATTAATCAACAGCAGGTTCACAAAACGATCGAACCACCCACCCGAATACCCGGCCAGCATCCCGATGATCAGCCCGATGGAGCCGCATCCGCACACCACGGAAATCGCCACCAGTAAAGAAACCCGCGCGCCAAAAATAGTTCGCGAAAGAATGTCTCGGCCAAGCTCATCGGTTCCCATCCAGTGCGCGTGCGAGGGAGCCGAAAGCCGAATGCGCAGATTCTGAGCGGCCGGATCAGCGGGAACAATCCACGGCGCCAGTAACGCCACGAGGATCAAAATAACTGCGGCAATAAATCCTGCGCGAGCCAACACGCTTTGCCGCAGAAATTGCCGCAGCGACGCCCAGACGCTCAAGAGAGCCGCACCCGAGGATCGATCAGCGTGTACAGCAAGTCGGTGAGCAAATTTACCACCACGTAAGAAACCGCGATGACCAGGATGCAGCCTTGCAGCAACGGATAGTCTCGAGAAGAGATCGCTTGCACCGTCAGCCGGCCAATCCCAGGCCACGAAAAAATCGTTTCCGTGACAATCGTGCCCGCCAGCAAGGTCCCGAATTGCAAACCAAGAATGGTGATAATCGGAATCAGCGCGTTGCGAAATGCGTGGCGAAACAAAACTGCCCCAGTGGACAATCCTTTGGCCCGCGCGGTGCGAACGTAATCGCTGGACAACTCCTCCAGCATCGACCCACGCACCATGCGGGTAAGAATCGCCGCCAAAGCAGCGCCTAAAGTCGCCGCCGGAAGGATGTAGTAAGCCGGTCCACTGCGCCCGGACACCGGCAATAATCCCAGCTCAATGGAAAACAACAAAATCAGTAAGGGCCCCAACGCGAAATTAGGAATCGCGAGGCCCAACAGCGTAAACACTCCCACAGCGCGATCCGCGCCGGTACCCCTCCGATGCGCCGCGAGTACACCGGCGGGTACAGCAATCGCCGCGCAAACCAGCAGCGCTAGAAACGCCAGTTGCAACGTCGCGGGATAGCGCTCAAAAATGATCCGGCGCACCGGCGCCTGAAATTTCAGCGAATGTCCCAGATCGCCATGCGCGAGTTGCGAAAGGTAATGCCCGTATTGCGCGGGCAGCGACAAATCAAGCCCCAAAGAATGGCGTAATTGCGCGAGCTCTCCCGGAGCGGCGCCCTCACCGAGCATCTGCTCCACTGGATCGCCGGGAACAATATGAATCATCAGGAAGACCAGCGTCAGCACCAGCCACAGCGCCGGCAAGGTCATTAGAAAGCGTTGGAGAAAATAGCGCAGCATTTTTGAATTTAATGATTCAGTGCCGGTGCGAACTCAGGAATCAGTATGGGCAATTCGCGTTTCCTTTTGCGGACGAGCCGTCCCATCCGGTGCGTCGCTGACTTTGGCCGATTCAGATATAGACCGGATGCGTTGGATCTTGACTCGTGCCACACGCTTGCCGTCCATTTCCGCAACCGTAAAACGCCAACTTCCGTATTCGAAAGTCTCGCCTCCCTTGGGAATAAATCCCAATTGAGCGAGGACGAATCCTCCTACCGTGGCATAAGCCGGGTCTTCCGGCAGTGAAATGTTGTACTGCGTGTCCAAATCGCGCACGTTCAGCGCCGCGTCGAAAACAACCGCGCCATCCGCGAGGGTCAGTGGCTGCTCGACCACGTCAAACTCGTCATGAATCTCGCCCACCACCTGCTCGAGGATATCTTCCAGCGTAACCAACCCCAGAATGCTTCCGAATTCGTCTACCACCATGGCCATCCCGACATGGCGCGCGCGAAGTTCCGGGAGCAGTTCGCTGGCAGGTTTGGTCTCCGGCACGATCAATACTTCGCGCAGTACCCGCCGCAAATCGAACACGGGCGGCGGCAAATTTTCCTCGGTACGGCGCTCGCGATCGAGCAGCACCCACAACATATCCTTAATATGGACGAAGCCCAGGATGTGATCTTCCGATCCCCGATAAACCGGAATTCTCGAGCGTTGCGTAGTAGCGAATGCGCGCATCACGTCGTCAAGCGAAGCCTCCACTGGGAGCGTGTGCATGTCTGGCCGCGGCACCATGATTTCCCGCACCTGCACTTGCGTCAACTCGATGGCGCTGACGATGAATTTTTCTTCCCCCACCGCCAGGAGTCCCCGCTCCCGGGCCTGCTGAATCTGAATTTGCAGCTCTTCCGTGGAATGCGCAACGCCGTGCCCGGGCGCCGCGGTAACACCAAGAGCTTTGATGATTCCGTTGGACGTAGCCTCCAAAAGATAAATCGCCCAGTAAAAAGTTTTCAGGAACCAATGAAACGGCAACGCAATCAGCAACGCCACCCGTTCGGCGCGCGCAAGGCTGATGGTCTTGGGAACCAATTCTCCAATCACCACGTGCAGCGCACTCAGCAACGCAAATGCAAGCGCCAGCGCAACGCCGTGCGCAATTAGAGCGGAGTGCGTGCCCAGGGTGCCCGGCCAGATCTGCTGAAACAATTTCGCCAAGCTCGATTCACCAAGGGCGCCGATGGCTAAACTGGAAAGTGTAATCCCTAGCTGCACGCCGGAAACCACTCGGCGCAGATCACCCACTAGAGTCTCCACCACGCGCGCCCGCAGATTTCCTTTGGCGACCAGCTGCCGCACTCGGGATATTCTGACCGCCACAAGAGAAAACTCCGCGGCAGCAAAAAATCCATTCAGGCCAATCAGCGCCAGCACCCCTATCAAGCGCAGCACAAACATGGACAATCGAACCCCTGCCGCATTGTAGCAGCAGACAATTGCCAGCCGCCGGCCGTTGCCTGAGGATACGCCGTCTTTTACACTCGATTGGAGACGTGTAGCGGCTAAGGAACAAATTGCGTAGCGTTCGACGTGTCTTAATCTCGATATTTTTAATTCTCCTGATTGCCGCCGGTACCGCAATCTGGTGGTTTGTCTATCGCCCTCTGCCGCAAGTCGACGGCATCATCGTGGTAAATGGCTTGCACGGTGATGTCACCGTCGAACGGGACCGCTGGGGCATCCCGCACATCCGCGCATCCTCTCCCGAAGATATGGTGGAAGCCCAAGGCTACGTCATGGCCCAGGATCGCCTCTGGCAGATGGATCTGCTCCGCCGCGTTGGCCGCGGGCAACTCTCTGAAATTTTTGGTCCCGCGCTGCTATCCGTCGACAAAAAGTTTCGCACTCTCGGCTTCGGGCCTGCCGCTGAACGCGAGGCTACCACCGTCACCGG
>JAUTXJ010000109.1 GCA_030838075.1 Acidobacteriaceae bacterium | reverse complement strand
TAAACGCTGCCTCCTTCATCCAATCCAGAAGTTTCGAGCGGTCTGTATTTTTGTAGGTATCGTAGAAAAACTGCGCGAGCTCTATCCATCTCGATCTCTTCGAGCATGAAGAGCCGCGTTTCATTGTCCAAGTCTTCATAATGCAAGCCCACAGGGAAGCTCCGGTTGGGGAATCAGGTTCCCTCAACCTAGCCGAGTCGCGGAGCCATCCAAAGCGTCAGGGTTTGCGAAAGTGCAGGTTCGGCCAGTCGCTCTCCATAAAAAACAAGTTGCAGGAATGGCCAATCGGAGTCCGTCCGTCGACCCAGATGCTGATTCGCCGCGGCGGCTCTCAATCATACCAATCCTTCCGATCGCGCGGCACCGGCTCGAATACCCTAGTGCTGCTGACCAGGATTTGGTTCTTCGGATATTCCGACAGATGGTGTCAAGGATTCCACCGCTTCTATGATTGCCATAAGTTCCGTCTGAAGGTCGCTTACGTCTGAGGTAAATTTGACGATGTCGGCATCTTGCAGCGGCTCATAAGCCAGCGATTTGGGTCTAATATCCAGCCGACTGGGTTTTAGAGATACTAAGCCTTCGCTTTCAAATGTAGTGTGATGGGCTAAGCGGGTCCGGGTATCGTTTAATGCTCGCAACCGCTCAAACTTTTTATTCCATGCCCCTCTAAGATGCGCGAACTTGGGCTCGGAGGCGAATAGATCGGTTATGAGCGTCAACCACGTATAAAAATTCATAATCGAATAAAGGACCAAACCCGCCTGCCTTGGTGTTATTGAGAGAAGTCTGGAGAACAAAAAGACAAGCGTCATTTCCAGAACAACCCACGCGGAAATCCCTTGCCCTACGCTCGCATAGAAGCCTTCCTTATCGGACCATTCGATTGGTTTTGGCTGATTTTCATTCATCGGGTGCCGCTTTGACTAAAAAGAAAGGAAAACGAAGAACAGGGCGTTCCGCATTGCGGGGCATGTGCCGCGCCAGTATCAGTCATCCGGGCCATCATCAGAAAGCCGTTCGGAACAGATTGCTGCGACCTTCCCCATCACAGTCTTTGGATTAGAGACCATAATGTCTGGATATGACAACAGCTCGCACAACTGCGTCAGCTCATGACCCCGCTCATAGTTGCCGTATTCCGCGACCGCAGCGAACGCCAAGAAAAGTAACGCCAAGGGATTTGCAAATATTGCGTCGCGGATCCAGCAGTCTGCGCATGTTCTGCTCCACTGCTACCTGACGTTAAGCAGATTTTCGATTGGCTTGATAATTTTGGAATAGTGCGACGCCCACAAAACAAACGACCACAAACAGGAATGAGGTTAGGAATACGATAAGGCTGGCGGGAATATCAAACAGCCAATCGATGATGCTCTGCAAACCGAGCCAGCTCGTATGCGGTATAGGCCATTCGAAATAATTAAACATTTTTGACACTGGAATTGGGGTCCAAATTCCAGTCCTGAGCCAACTGTAAGCTTGCCAGGCGACGATGGCGGGACCGGGCAGCAACGCATAGCCGTACAGTGGATTTTCGTCGCTCATGGCCTCCCCCTTGCCCCCAGCGGGCATATTGCACGGATTTCAACCTGTGAGACAATGGGTCATGTCTTGGGATCAACGGTTTTTCGATCCAATCGAGTTGCCCAACGGGCGCGCCCGCGCAATACATCACCAAGCTTCCGAAGGCTGAACAAGAAGCCACGGAGTGGCGCACGGCTGCCGAAGTACTGCTGCTAATCCGCCGCCTTAGATTTACTCATTGCAACTCGCATATGGTCGGAACCCGACAAAATCTTGGGAATGGAAAAATGCCCCCGCGAAAAAATACTCCTGCCGCTCAAGCTATCGAGCCAAAAATATTCTCGAACGCTGATGAGATTGACCGCGCAATTACAAAATTGCAGCGGCGTATAAGGGAAATTGCAGACATCAATGTTCCGGACACCGTAGTCAATCATACAGGTGCGTTAGAGGTAGCGAGGAGCAACCTTCGCAACACGATCCTCGAAATCTATGGCCCAAACTCTCCCGAATACCGAGAGCACGAGCATATCGATTTTTGGGCTGGTCCGATGTTTATGAACATGGACGAACATCAAATTGTTGAAGGAACTCAGCATGGTGTCACTCAGACGATAGGGATAGTCAACGGGCTAATTGATAGGCTTCGAGAAAAGCGCGAAGACCTTGAGGCTGGTGACAAGCCAACCCCGTCGACTTATTTCGAAAAACTCAATCTCCACCCCCGCATTGCGGATGTGGCACGCGACCTTTTTCTTGATGGTCACCATTTCGAAGCCGTATTCGCTGGAGCAAAGGCCCTCGTCAATTTTGTAAAGGAGCGATCTGGGCGACACGATCTTGATGGAGCCCCACTTGTCCGAACGGTCTTTTCAAAGAACAGTCCAGTTCTTGCATTCAACGATCTAGCCGATCAAACCGATCAGGATCAGCAAGAAGGTTTGATGCACCTGTTCGAGGGGGCTGTCCTCGGCATTCGCAAATCCGGGTGGGCACGCTTTCCCCGAAGGCAGTGAGCAGCGCGCAGTCGAATATATTTCACTGCTGAGCCTTCTTGCCTACCTGGTGCAGGAAGCAAAGAAGCGCCCCAAGTAATCCCAGCCAGTGCCACACGAACCTCGGCGCACCCTCCCTTAGCGAAGGACCACAAAATTGAAGATCGTCGGATATATTTGGCGTGTGATCGTCAATCTATTTTACCTTGCAGTCGTGGTGTACGCGCTGGACCAGCTGCGCGGTCGAACGGAGACGCTGATCATCAGCACGCTCGGCCTGATCTACGTCACCATCAGAACAATTGCGTGGGGGCAATTTATCGCGATGCTCGGAACGAACTCTGCACTGCAATTACGGTTGGACACTATTCAGGCTCGGCTCGACGGAACCTTCGACCCGATAATGCCTGCAGAAGAAATAGCGGCACTACAAAAAACGTGGCAGGTAAAGTGGATTATCGACTCAATCTTTCTCGCCATTATTAGTCTGCTTTGCGCGCTCACGTTCTTTACCGGGCTTGGCAAATCGATCTGAGCGCATCTCAGTAGCGGCGGGTATCGATAAAGGCTTTTAAATCGGTATCGAGAACGGCTATGTGCTTTTTGGCTCGTCAATTTTGAAGAGTATACGCGCCAGTCTTTCATCCACCGTCGTCATGTTCGAATAATCTCATCGTCAACGCATTGCACCGTGGCGGAGAGCTGCTTGTCAGTGAGCTTGGCTGAACCGTAGCAGACGGTGACATCGCAGTCGGCAGCGTAGCTGACCGATGTCTGCTTTCAAGAAGACCACTTCAACACGGAAGGAGCAGACTTCATTCCAAAAACAAAAACTTCGAGACGTGAACAGCTTTGCGTCTTCCAACCGTGCTTAAACAAGGTTTTAATGGCGACAGGGCGGTTGTCTCTTATCTAGAAAACAGAGGAGACAACCATGAAACTTACGACAATAGCATTAGCCTCTGCGTTCGCGCTCTCCAGCACGGTCGCGCTTGCAAACACGGTTCGTCACGAGCCGAGCGTCAGGATCCATCATATGTTGCATAGGGGTGTGCCGCTGACCAGCTCAGGTGTTTTGCGTCCCAACTATGGCAATCCGAACGGCAATCCAGACGGTCCGACCACATTGAGCGGAACCGGGTCCTCCGAGTTCGGCGGCTCGTCGCCCGGTACCAGCGGCTACAACTAAGAGAACGCCCAGTGGCCACGCAATGGCATTAGCGTCTGCGTTCGCGAACCGATCTAACAGTCATTATGTCACCTGCCGCCTTGTCATGAAGCGGCGGATGTCGCGGACCGGGCGGGTGGATGAGGAAATTTCGTGCAAGAGTCTCCCGATCATAAGGATGTAGCCGCCCCAGATGATTTGAGTGTCGTTTTGGGGTTTACGCAGATGCTGTCTGACGGCGGCAACGTGGATGAGGTGTCACGCCTCGCAACCGATCATGGCTGGCTCGACGCGAGTGGTCAGCTCACCGCTGCCGGAAACCAGCTTGCTCGCGCGCTCCTGCAACAAAGCGGAACGCGAACGATATTTCGTGTTTGGTGAGTCTTTGCCCTCCCGCTTCAGTCGGTCATCCACCACACTTTCGCGAGATGGAAAGGTTCCAGTGGCCTCTTCCAAAGGAAGGCCGAACCGAACACTGACGATATCCCGTAGTTCGATCGTATGGTGTGAATCGGCGCCGCGAAGTGATCCCACCCGGATTAGCGATTTCAGAGACTTGGCTTGCCGATTGGCGTCGGACCCCCAGGCCGATGCACAATCAAGAGTTCTGCACCAGAATTGCGGTCCAAAAATTTCCAATGGGTTAGCCCGTGCGGAAAATTAGGTGCAAATCG
>JAUTXJ010000132.1 GCA_030838075.1 Acidobacteriaceae bacterium | reverse complement strand
ATGTCGCTGTATCGCAATGATGGAAGCGGACTCTATACCGATGAGGCGACGTCGTCGGGGATCGGACAGATGTCCATTCAGTCGCTGACGTTTGGGTGTTTCTTTTTTGACTATGACCTGGACGGCTTGCTCGATATTTTGGCGGTGAACGGGCATGTTTCGGATGACATCAGCGTGGTGCAGCCCAACGTGAAATATGCGCAGCGGCCGAGCCTGTTTCGTAATAAGGGCAATAAGAAATTTGAAGAAGTGTCCGGCAAGCTGGGACCAGCATTACAAACGGAAATTGTCGGACGTGGAGCGGCGTATGGTGATTTCGATAATGATGGGGATCTCGATTTGGTGATTACTTCGAACAACGGTGTTGCGCGATTGTTGCGCAATGACAATGGAAACCAGAACGATATGCTGCGCGTGAAAACGGTGGGAACGCGTTCGAATCGCGATGGCATCGGCGCGAAAGTTACGCTAAAAACCAGCAAGGGGATTTCGCAGATGCGGATGGTGAAATCGGGATCGAGTTATTTGTCGCAAAGTGAAATGCCACTTACGTTCGGATTGGGGAAGCCTGAAGAAGGTAAAACTTTAGCGCTGCAGATTGTTTGGCCCAGCGGGAAAAGCGACTCGATGACGGGGATCAAGCCGAATCAGTTCATAACTGTTCAGGAAGGGAAGGGGATCATTTCGGCTCAAGCCATTAGTTTTCGGCGAGCGAGTTCGCCAAGCGGAAAATAACGACACCTGTTTTTCAACGCTTAAATTCAAGTTAAGGGGAAGACCCACCCTAAAAATCGAGGGTGGGCACCCTTCGACTATTTTTGTTGGTTGCTATTTCCAGAAACCGCACTTGTCCAATAACTGAGATATTTCATGTTTCGTTGATCCCAGTTTGGCGGCGGAATTGAGAAGGTCATTTGCGTCAACAGGATACCAATTGCGGCGCTGAGGATTGCCCAGACCTGCGATGTTGATGGGCTCGGTAGTTTGCGCGATTTCCTTGGCTAGTTCGTCTATTTCCGGTTGCGTGCATGCGTTTTTGGCGAGTTGAAAACATCGACGCATCGCGCGGCCGCAGCGCGGATCATCGTGCAATAGAAATGATCGGGCCAGGTGAACTTTGCCAAGTCGTCTGGCTGATTCCGAAAAGCTGGCGGCTGCGAAATAAAGCATTGAAAGAGATGCGAAGATTGGAAACCGATCCATGGTGGCGTACAAAGCCGCGATCAAATCAGCTGCGGCAAATAACTCGTTGTCAGTCTGCGAGGCATAGTATTGCAGTCGCTCGGCGAAGTCGGGCTTGTCCCAGTCGCGTTCGATGATTTCGACGAGCCGAGAGATGCCTAACAACGTCAGTGGGAAGCCGGTGGAGAGCAGGGGATCGACAAACCCTGCGGCCGACGGCAGCAGCGCCCAGCGTTTACCGGCGACAGCGCTGCTGCGGAAGGAGACGCGCGGCATGTAACTGAAGGGCTGGACCACTTGGGAGTTCGCGAATTGATTTTTCAAGGTAGGAATTAAATTGAGGAGGCGTTGCCAGGCGGCTGGTCCTTTTGACAAGCGCAGGCGACTAGCGAGTTCGTCAGTGGCGGCCACGCCTGCGCTGGTGATCCCGTTGTTGAATTGCAAGACCCAGATCCAGCCGCCGTCGAAGATGTGGTGAACCGCGGCATCGTCTACTGGATAAGGTGGAAGCTCTGAAGCGTGGTCTGATATTTGTTCTGCGAAACGCCCTACGCCGGTGAAATGGCTGAATAGCGCTTGGGTAGCCGGAAAGCCAGGCAGCGGCGACTCCTGCAGTGCCAGCGCGCGGTGAAGAAAACCGCGCGGACCAGTCGCGTCGACAACAAATCGTGCGCGAACAGAAAAGTCTTGATTGTCCCGACACCCTTGCAGGCGAATCTCCTTTTCCGATTCTGCAACGTTTTGCAGCTTGACCTCGTCCAGGTATTGCACTCCGATTGTTTGCGCTTCCTTGACGAACAGATGATCAACCTCCGCTCGGTACCAGTGGGTGTCGGCGATTCGATCGTGTGGGCTGGCGGCGACTAGCAGTTGACGCTGATGCTTCGGATCGGTCATTGCCAGCTTGCCGAGGATGTGGTGATAAAAGGTGAAGCCGCGTTTAAGGCCGCAGGCCACGTCCGGATAGGTCTGCTGCCAACTGCCCCATTTGGATAACCGCGCAATACTAGGCAGGTCATAACGAGTCGCCAGATTCTCCAGCAGGATGTTTGACAACGGCGTAGAAGATTCGCCGATCGCAAAGCGAGGGTGCCTGTTTTTTTCGAGGAGAATTACCGAGCGCCCCAACTGATGCGCGATCATGGCAAGCAAGCTGCCGCCAAAGCCTGAGCCAACTACAGCAATGTCGTACGTGTCGTTCAATTTGCGGCGTCGCAACTCTGACAGCGCGCGGGCGAGAGATTAGCCTGGGAGAGGTTCATCCGACGCAGACGCGAGATGCGCGCGGTTTGGCAAACGGGACAAGACAGAATTTTTTCGGCGTCCCACAAATCCGCAAAGACGCGACCGCGCTTCAAGCCCAGTCCATAACTGAAGGAATCCTCCAGTGTTTCCAGTCGAGGCGCTGAAAATTGCCCGCTAGCAGCGAGAGCTTCCATTGCCCCGTTGCCGCCACGAGTCGGAATAAGCGTGACCGCGGTCGCGCCGCAATCGAAAGCGAAATCAATAGAGCGCTGCGCCCAAAGAACAGCCTCTTCAGGCTGCATGAATGGCGGCTGCACCAGGACGAATACGCGCAGGTCGATATCGTGGTCGCGCAAGAAAGTCGCGGCGCTCGAAAATTGCTCCAGTGTCATGCGCTTATTAAGCTTAGGCAAAATATCCGAGTGCACCGTTTCCAGGCCCATGGCGATTTCCAGGCTACATTTCAAGCGATCCCGGAAACGCAGGCAATGGTCATCGACGAGAGCGGGGTGATTTTCGACAATCAGGCGCTCGAAATTGTTCGCTCTCTCAGCGATTGCGGGATGATCTTCGACCGGTATCGCGCGGGCATCAAAGAAGCTTCCGCTATTGTAAAGCTTCAATACGCGGGCTGCAGGAAGTTGCGATAGTGCAAAATCGATTTGCGAAGGAATTGCGCCTGATGGAACCACGGTAGTCAAAGTATTGCGCCACAAATCGCACATCACGCAACGCCAGGGACATTCTCGATTGGTCAGAAAAATTGTGGCTACGGGAAGAATTTCGCCCGAAGCGGACAATTCCTGTTCGACAAAAAACGAGTGTGGTTTCTGCGGATCTAGAGTTTCGCGCGCTGACCTCCGCTCAAGTACCCACTTGTCGCGTTCCAGATTGGT
Organism: Acidobacteriaceae bacterium; assembly: GCA_030838075.1. GTDB lineage: Bacteria > Acidobacteriota > Terriglobia > Acidiferrales > UBA7541 > Acidiferrum. The sequence goes on along the minus strand of JAUTXJ010000132.1, from coordinate 23,711 downwards.
TGCGGGATAAGGCGCGGTCAGTTGGCTGATAGACAAGATGCTCACAAATATAGCGACAAGAATTGTTTGCGGTAGTCCGGTTCCTGGGAGGGCAGTTGCCGATGCATATCGACTTCCGGCAGCGCGCCATGTTGAAACCGGCGCTTCGGAAAAACCCTCATACGCAACCCGGTTACGGCTTCGACTCCGCGCGAGACAATCTCGCCCTTCAGGTCGTACAGACGCGCCACGTCATAGCCGGTCAAATCGATAAAGGGAATTGCTTCCGCCACGGAAATGACATTGGCGCGGGTGAACGGGCTGAAACCACAAAAGCCGTAGTGATGCGCCGGCGCATAAGTGCGTGTATACGATCGGCTCAACCCGCCGCTATAAGTCAGCGAGTGTTTTATTTTGCCCACGCCCCAGCCTTCCTGGTAAAGCATCTGGTTATTTACGACGCTACGGATGGTGAGCTCAGGATTCTCCTCGATGGGATAATCCTTCAGGTTTTCGTCACCGCCGTCTCCGTCGAGGAGATAACGCCAGTCCGGATAGCGTTCGCGAATGCCGCGGCACAGTGCCAATGCCATCGTGGCGGACTGAATATCGAGAGGTTTGTAGTCTTCGACGATACGAATCGTTTCCCCGGCGTCCAGCGCAGATTGATCAGCGCCGATGGGTTCAAGAAAGAATCCTAGGTCGAGAGATTCAAGGAATGCGCGAGCTTGCTCAAGATCGGGGCCGCGGCCGAAATCTAAAACAAAGGCTTTCAGTCGCGAGAGATTCATGCCCAGTTTGCGCATCACGTGATAGCTGGTTAGAAATACACTGCCGCTGTCGATTCCGCCGGAAAAGCACACACCTATAGGTTCGCTGGCAGGCACGTGCCGGAGCCAAAGGGAAATTTCTTCAGCCAGCGCGGAAATGTAAGCCGTGCCGATTTCATCCACATTTGCCGGCAGGGACTTGCTTTGCGGCGTGAAGAAGCGGGTATAAACCGGATCCGGGTCTGGGCAACCGATCAATTGAAGTTCGACGACGTGATGCGCGGGAACCATCCTCGTGTAGCTGGGATGAAATTGACCATCGAGCCGCTCGTTTTTCAGCCAGCTGTAGATGACGTCGATACGATGGGCGACGATGAGGACTGGGCCTTCCTGCCGTTTCGCCAAAAAATAACGCATAGGGCGATCCAAGGAACGGGCCATTTTTACGGTCTTGCCGCAGCGGGCCACCAGCGCAAACGAGCCAGAAATTTTATTTACTTCATGAGCTGGCGAATTGAGGATGATTTGTCGCGCCGCGTCGCTAGTCATCCCAAAAAGTTGGTTGGCTTCGGGCTCGGTTAGATCCACGACCCTTTCGAGATAATGATCTTGCATGCGGCCTCGCGTGGCTGAGAGCGATTTATTGTGGAACAGAAATTATACGTCAGGAGGAGCGGAGGGCAAGGGACGCGGAGGCCGGGGAGGCCAGAAGGGTCGCCGCTTAAAAAAAGTGGGCCATTCAAGGATCGAATGGCCCATCGTTGAAGCTGCCGACACAGTCAACTGTTACGGTTTTGAGTGGGGATCGCGCCCTTGTGGCTGGGGCTTGCTTTCCTGTCGAGGCGCGCTGTGCTGTTGTTGAGGCGCATTGTGCTGCTGCTGAGGCACAGACCTGGGCGCACTTTGCTCCTGTCTCGGTGGGGACGCTGACCGTTGTGCGTTCGAATGCTGCGCAACGGGCCTGTCAGTTGTATTCGCACGAGTGTTATTAGCTCTTGCCGCGTTGTTAGGCCGGTCTGAAGAAGTATTGCGCGGCGAGACGGTACGTGCATCCGCCTGGCGATTGGTTTGACTATTGCGTGAATTGTTCGTCTGCGCGGTATTCGTTCGGTTGGCGTTGCCCCCGCGAGAGGCGCTTGGTTGAGACGCGGTGCTCGGGCGGTCGTTGCGACCTCCGTTGGTGCGCGCACTATTTGAATTCACGGAGTTGCCGGCGTGTCCATTTGACGCAGCGGCGGCATTGGCGTGTACCACGCCGCGATCGTGGAAAGCCGCTGGTTTCGGCGTAGCCGCGATGTTGGGTTGCCCGTGATTAACGGAAGCGAATTGGGAGCGATCCGAGCGGGCAGCGTGTTCGTGTTGCGCCTGCACACTGGTGGCCTGAATATGCTGTTCTCGGGCAACATGTCGTTCCTGGGCGGTCTCTTGCGCGCGAACGCCGCCGTTGCCGCCGTTATAGCTGACGCGGGTCGAATTGTTATAGTTGTTGGTGATTCTGGTGTTGTAGGTATTGTGAATGACGGTCACATTGACGTTGTTCACCGTGCGATTGTAGGCGAAATGCCCGCCTTCCCAGCGTCCACCCAGGTAGCCAACTCCAACGTATCCAAAGCCATAATTCACGCCGCCGTAAAATCCGACGTGCGGTCCCCAATAACCGCCGTGCCAGAAATAGCCGCCGTCGCCCCAACCCCAGTAGCCCGGAGTCCAAAGAACCCCTACCCGTGGAGCCAGCACCCAAGTGCCGGGAACCCAATAATAATCATCATCCCCGTAAGCCCAATAGCCGGGTGTCCAGATATAGCCTTCGCCGGGGCATAGTGGTTGTTCGTAGACCGGCAACACCGGCGGGGCAACCCGTACCGCAATGCCCACGCTAATTTGCGCGAAAGAGGCCGCCGGTATGGCGAACATGCTGGCAGCAAGTAAGACCGTTCTTATGGAATGGCGCATAGTAGTCCTCTTTCCCAAGTATGCTTTCGGCTGCGGGTGATTCTATAAAGAAGTGAAGCTAGAGCACTGTAAAGATAAACCCCCACCAGCACCGAAAGTCGCATTTGAGAGGCAGACGAGTTTCGGGCAGCGCGAAGATGTGGGCAAACTTGTAGTTAGCGTTTACAACACGGAAATCGCTGCGTGCCAGTTACAAAGCGGGTAACATAGGATGAAAATCAATAGGACCCTGTCGGGTCCCGGAAATGGGAAGGGGCCCCATTCTTGCGAATACTTATTGCTGATGATCACGAAGCTGTTCGAAAGGGTGTATGCGCGATTTTATCCTCTCGGGCGGACGTGGAAGTGTGCGGCGAAGCCGAGAACGGCAAGGATGCGATCGAAAAGGCCAACGCGCTTAAACCAGACCTGATTATTCTGGATATAACGATGCCAGTATTAAGTGGATTCGAGGCCGCGCGCGAAATTCGAAAAACCCTGCCAAAGGTGCCGATTCTTATTCTTTCGATGCATGAGAGCAACCAATTGGTCGGCGAAGCCAAAAAGATAGGGGTCCAGGGATACGTGACAAAGACTCAGGTAGGGAGCACGCTTCTGGAGGCGGTGGAAAGGCTACTGCGTGATGAGACTTTTTTCCCAGAACGGGTCTCTCCCTCGGAGTCCGCGGTTCAAACAGTTTAGACCAGACTCTCGCTTTTGGAGTGGGTCGTTAGTCACGCGCCACGCGCCGGTTGGTTCAACGCTCTCATAAGTGCTATAAAAGAACTGGAATTCGGGACTTAGTTTCGTACTTGAAAGGCTAGGTTTGGCCGTGGATAAACCAACGGTTGGAAGCGAACTGAAGTCGATCAGGCCGCGCGGTGACGCGATGCACATTCTAGTTGCTGACGATCACGACATTGTTCGCCGCGGTCTAAAGCAGTTACTAAATTCCAGGCCCGGTTGGGAAGTTTGCGCGGAAGCGAGCACCGGTCGCGAAGCTGTAACCCTCGCAGAGCAACTCAAGCCCAAAGTAGTGGTAATGGATATCAGCATGCCGGAGCTGAACGGACTGGAAGCGGCGCGAAAGATCTTGAAGATCTTGCCCAAGACAGAAATTGTAATTTTGTCACTGCACTTTTCGGATCAGCTGGTGCGCGAAATCCTGGCTTCGGGCGCCCGCGGCTACATTATGAAGTCGGACGCCGACCGGGACCTGGTGGCTGCGGTGGAAGCGGTCTCCAATCATCGGTCGTATTTCACAGCCCGAGCCGCCGACATGGTTTTGAATGGGTTCAACGCCGGAAGCCACGCACCCGACCCAGGGACGGTGCTACGAAACCGGTTGACGCCCAGAGAACGCGAAATTGTGCAGTTGCTTGCGGAAGGGAAAAGCAGCAAAGAAGTAGCGGTTTCGCTAAATATCAGCGTGAAGACGGCGGAAACGCATCGCGCCAATATTATGAGGAAACTTGAACTCCATTCGGTGAGCGAATTGGTGCGTTACGCGGTAAAGAATCAAATTATCGAAGCTTGAAATTGAGTTGTTTTTTTCCTCGCGTCTTACGCATACCAGTCTCTACACATCCGGTTGGCTTCCTCGTGGGTTTCCTCTTGCGAAGCGTTATCCTAGAAAATTGCATCTCATTGAGTGATTATCAATCAGGAGCGTGGGCGGATGCTTTGTAACCTTCAGGTGCGCCAGGCGAAGACTTATGCGACGGGTGCGGGTACAGCAGTGTTGCTGGCTGTATCATCTGTGTGCTGTGCATCGGCGGGAGCTCAGCAAAAGGGCCCTCTACCCACCCCGCCGAGTCCCAGCGCACCTCAGAGCAAGCCCGACGCGGCGGCCACCACGCCGACACAGGGTGCAACGCCCCAAGCGGCATCGACGGTTTCCAATCAATCGCCTGCAATGCCCGTAGATCAAATCATTCAACGTTTCGCGGCGCGGGAGGCGGAGTTCAAGAAGGAACGCGATAATTACACCTACACCCAGACGTTTGTAATACAAACGATCGACCCCGACGGGATGGCCGACGGCGAGTATCAGATGAAGAGTGACATTCTTTTTACGCCGGCTGGGAAACGTTACGAGAAAGTTGTCTATGCGCCTGCTTCAACGTTGCAGCGCATTCAAATGACGCAACAAGACCTGGACGATCTCGAGCATGTTCAACCCTTCGTGCTGACCACTGAAGAATTACCCAAATACGACATCAAATATGTGGGACGCGAAACCATCGATGAACTGAATACCTATGTGTTCGACGTCGGGCCCAAAAAGCTAGAAAAGAATCAGCGCTATTTTCAGGGGCGCATCTGGGTGGATGACGGCGATCTGGAGATTGTAAAGACCGACGGTAAAGCTGTTCCGGACATCAAAAAGCACGGCCAGGAAAATGTTTTTCCGCGTTTTGAGACCTTCCGCGAGAATATCGAGGGGCACTACTGGTTTCCCACTTACACGCGGGCGGACGACATGCTGCAATTCGGTACCGGGCCGATACACATTCGCATGACCGTGCGTTACGCGAACTACAAACGATTCGGAGTAACCATTAAGGTGGGAGCGCCGACGCAGGTACAGCCGGAACACCCGTAGCTTAGAGCATTTTGTGTGGGCACTGTCCACGCGTTAAGCTAACGTTAATGTTTGCTGAGCAACACCATGGTGACGCCAACGCACACGATAAAAACACCTATCCATCGTTGAGCGCTGATTCGTTCCCGTAGGAACAGCACCGCGCCTACCGCACCGGCTGCGTAGCTGAGAGCAGTAACAGGAACCACGAAACTTACATTTTCGAAGGACAATGCCGTCAGCAGCGCGAAAAACGCTATTGTCATCATCCCGATGCCGATCCACATCCAGGGCACCGTCAGGGCTTTTAAAATAAATCGCAGCAACGCCGCTGGCCGGAAATCCGTGACCTCACCGATTTGTTTCATAGCGCGCGTCACAAAGAGCTCGCCACCGGTACCGGCCACCACGATGACGCAGAGTAGAAGGAATTCGCGCACGTCAGACTTTGACCGATGTAGTGCGGGGAGGAGTGTGCCCCACGATAAGCACACCCAAGCAAATCGTGGCTATCCCCAGCCAACGCAGTGGCGTGATCACTTCGCCGAGCAGGAGATAACCGAGTAGCGCGACCATCGCATAACTAAAGGATGAAGCGGGTTGCACGTAGCTATAATCGGCCCAGGTTAACACCAGCATGTAGGCAACAAAAAAGGTCAGCAACGACGCCACACCTAGCCAGATGTAGCCTGAAGAAGAGATGCGAACAAAAACGCTCCACAAATCGCCTACTGTCCAATGCGTCGCCGGGCCGACGGTTTTCATGCCTTTGCCGAGCAACACATTGCCTAACGGAGCGAACACGACAATCATTAAAATCAGTAGAAAAGTTTTAAAATGTAAGCCAGGTGAATCGGTCATTGATCGGCAATGCCTTTGAAGGGTAGGAATGCAAGCGTCTAAGTTTACTTGATGTTCCTGAATCTCCCAATGTTGGAACCGGATTCTGTCTTGATGTTTTTTGGGGAGAACGGTCTCTGCGGCATGGAACATCTCTTTTTGATATTCTTTCCCCGGGCCTGACGCAGCGACGGGCATGATGTACCATGAAAACCCCGGTCGCCAAGGAATCGAAATGCGAGAGGTGCGATAATTTCGCCGGTTTTCAAGTATTTCGTACTGGTCTTCGCGGCCATTCCGTTTATTTATTATCTGATCGCAATTTATAGCTCGATAAAGTTTTTCAAAAGTGCTCCGCGCAATAAGACGCAAAGACCCGATTTCACCCCTCCCATTAGCAATTTGAAGCCGGTTCGCGGCCTAGATCCGGAAGCGTACGAAAACTTTGCCAGTTTTTGCCGGCAGGATTATCCGGACTATGAGCTTCTGTTTTGTGTGCATGACCAGCTTGATCCGGCGGTGCCAGTCCTTGAAAAACTGGCTCGTGATTTTCCCGACTGCAAAATCAAAATTTTATATGGCTCTGGTCGCAATGCCATCAACGACAAAGTCGCCAAGCTGGTGCGGCTGGTGAACGAGGCCCAGCATGAAGTGCTGGTGGTTAACGATAGCGACGTGCGAGTGAAGCCGGACTATTTCAGAACGGTGGTCGCGCCGTTACAGGATCCGAAGGTCGGCGGAGTTACGTGCCTGTATGTTTCGGTGGACGACAACACCTTCGCGCAGAGTTTTCAATCGGTGGGCATGATCTCTGATTTTTATCCAGGAGTCATGGTTGGATGGCTACTTGACGGCGTTAAATTCGCATTTGGCCAAACAATTGTGACTACTCGGAAACTGATTGCCGGCTTCGGAGGATTTCAGGCACTGGAAAGCCGCCCGGCTGACGACCTGCTGACGGGTCGTTTGATTGCGGCGCAGGGTGTAAGTGTTGAGTTGCTTCCTTATGCGGTGCAGACGGTGGCCGACTATCAGTCGCTAAGTGGACTGCTGATCAAGCGGCTGCGCTGGATGACGGTGATGCGCCATATGCGGCCGTGGGGCCACGCTGGCCTGATTTTCACGCAAGGCCTGGCGTGGTCGCTGTTGGCGGTGGCTATCCATCCCACGTTGTCGATTGCGGCTTTTTATTTCGGAACGTATTTGACACTGCGTACAGTGATGACCTTGTGCGTGGGCTCCTGGGGCCTGCGAGAGAAAAACCTGTGGAAGACGCTGCCACTTTTTGTGACCTGGGACGCGACGGCATTTTTTATCTGGCTAGCCAGCTTTGTGCGCCGCAGTATTCGATGGCGAGGTGTGGATTATATTGTTAAATGCGGGATGTTAGTGCCGGGAAGACAGCCGGCACAAAAGTTAGATGAGGTCGGCGTTCACATAAAATAGGTGTAAAATTCCATTCTTCTTAAGACGCGATTTAACTGAGCTGCGGCCGGAAGGTCCCTTCATTCCCGCGAGATTTCGCCTCTGCCCAACAAAGACTTACTCCTATGCCGCCTAGCGTTTGGTTTTGCCGGTTTGGACGTCACTGTTTTCGGCGCCGCCGAGTGTGGCACGGGCAGTCATGCTCTTTTGCAGGCGACGATCATTGCGTGGTTCGCGCCAATTTACCTGCGGCAGCATGAGGGAGGCGTCGACACGGTCGCGGTACTTCACCGCAATGTTTACAAGAGAATCCAACAAAGAGTCCGAGAGCAAGTGTGGTTGCAAGCCCAAGTCAATTAATTTGGAGTGCTTCGCATTGTAGTAATGCTGCTCGGACTCCACGCGAGGATCCGGGAGATGGTCAATTTCCACATTCATGGAAAGTTTCTTGCCTGCGGCTTCCACCATGCGAGCTAGCTCCAACACGGAAAACTGCTCAGTGAATTGGTTGTAGACGCGGCACTCGCCGGCTTTTGCGGGATTTTCGCAGGCAATTTCAATACAGCGCACGGTGTCGCGGATATCCAAGAAGCCCCGGGTTTGTCCGCCCGATCCATAAACGGTCAGCGGCTGACCGATAGCGGCTTGGACGCAGAAGCGATTCAATACCGTGCCGAATACATCGTCGTAGTCGAAGCGATTGATGAGAGCCTCATCTAACTCAACTTCGTCGGTCATGGTTCCGTACACCACGCCCTGGTTCAAATCTGTAGCGCGAATGCCCCAGATTTTGCAGCAAAACATGATGTTGTGGCTGTCGTGAACCTTGGAGAGATGATAGAACGAGCCGGGTTGCTTCGGATAAGGGAGTACATCTTTGCGGCCGTTGTGTTCAATGGTGATGTAGCCTTCTTCGATATCAATATTCGGCGTGCCGTACTCACCCATGGTGCCCAGCTTGATGAGGTGGCATTGCGGCCTCAGTTCGCGAATGGCGAAGAGCACATTCATGGTGCCCACCACGTTATTTACCTGCGTGAAGATAGCGTGTTTGCGGTCAATCATGGAGTAGGGGGCGGAGCGTTGCTCCGCAAAATGCACGATGGCATCGGGCTCAAAGGCCTTGATCGTGGACTCCAGAAAATCGTAATCGGCAACATCTCCGACGAACAGCTCGATGGTCTTTCCGGTTACTTTTTGCCAGATGCGCAGGCGGTCGGAAAGCGGTCTGATGGGAGTAAGAGTTTGCGCGCCGAGCTCGTGATCCCACTGGCGGCGCAAAAAATTGTCGACGATGGCCACGGCATGACCTTTTTTTGACAGATACAAGGCTGTGGCCCAACCACAATATCCGTCTCCCCCGAGTACGGCGATTTTCATCTGGCTCCTAATACTGTGTTGTCAACGATTCGCGCTGGCCATGCACCGGATTCTTAAGGCTAGGAAATCAGAGTATGGCGCACAGGAATATAACGTTCGAAGCCCCACTTGAACCGAACACAACTATTATTGCGGTTATTCGTCCAGCGTGTAAACACTTGAGTTCGAAATCACAAAAAATTATTGTGGTCTCGAAAATGTCGCTTTATCTGGCAAAGGATGATTGGTTAACACAACTTTACCGCCGCTGTGGGCCACAGGATTTAATTCCTTCCCGAGCACTCTGGTAATTCGTGGAAGCTGGCCATCTTCGGCTAACAAATAATAACGGTCGGCCTCACGCCACAGCGACTGCATTCGTGCATCATCAATAAAAACATCCGGCGCGCCTGGAGCGTAAGAACCGTATTCCAAGTTGTTGTAACGACCATTCCAGATCAAGAAGTGACGGTTGGTGTAAAACCAGACCGATGAAAATTGATAATAGGGGTACGAGGAGATTAGCCCCCCTGGGGGAGAACGTAGGATCACTTCGGCGAGCGGCCTACTGGACAAAAAGGGATCGAACGCCACCATCGCCAAACGTGCAGCATGAAAAAACACGACCATCATGACTGCTGAGGCCAGGAAAGCTCGTTGGCCCTTCCACCATAAATTTCCAACTGCGCCGATGAGGAAGGCAACGACAGCAAGGGCTAGGGGAAGACGAAGATAGGCAAAGGAACGGAGAGTCAGGTCTTCCATGTGACCCAGCGACAGAGTGTAAACCTGGGGATTGTAGCTAAGCGCTACGGATATGTCCGCCGGCGTGGGAACATGCCGTACGGCAAGAAGAATGCCTATGCCAGCGACGGCGCAACACGTCACCAGCACGCAGAGCACCCTGGTGCCGACCCGGACCCATTTGTCGCGTGTCGCCATGGCACAGCCCAGCAGCAAAGCGAACGCTGGATAAGAGGGCATGGAATAATATTCTTGCGTGGTAGAAAAGGTAAAAAATATCAGCAGGAAGCCGATCCAACATAAGGCCAGCAGTCGGGTCTGGCCGGCGCGATCAACGGGCTTGAAAGACAATTTAAAGACCGTCGGAAGGTACACGCTCCAGGGGAAGAGCCATATCAGATGGAAAAGCCAAAAGTAAAGACGCGGAACGGTATTGTAATCGCGCGGGTAGCGAAGATTGAGGAAACGCAGGAACTGTTCGTTGATAAAGAAAAACCACAGGAAGCCATGATACTCACCGGGTCCGCTGTGCAATGAAAAAGAAAAATACGGTGGATTACGAAGGGTCGCCAGCACGTGCCACGGCGTGGCGACTAGCAGCACGATAAGCGTGCTGCTGATGAGATGAAGACGCTTGCACGTTTGGCGAACAAACAATTGGTGCGTCGCGGCTAAGTAAATGAGCGCCGTGAATACCGGAAAAACAATGGCTACCAGACTTTTCAGCAGTAGCCCAAGGCCAAGGCTTACCGCTAGTGTGACGGCCCAAAACCGAGGATTGGTCTCCTGAGGGTCGAGGGTCCTAAGGAAGGACCACATGGCCAACGCAATAGTGAAGGTCAGCATTACGTCCGGAATTAAAATTCGGGTAAAGAGAAACAATCCGGTAGACGTGGATATACACAGCCCGGCGTAAAAGCCGGCCTTCCTTCCGAACGCCCAAATCCCGAACGCGGTAGTGAGCAACGCCAGCGCGATGGAGGAAAGCGCGTAGGGGATACGGGCTGCCCAATCGGAAATTCCCAACAGCTCGAAAAACGCAGCATTCATCCAATAATGCAGTGGAGACTTTTCCAGGTAGATGACGCCGTCCAGGCGAGCGGTCACCCAATCGCCGGAGGTAAGCATATTCCTGGCAATTTGTGCTTGCACCGCGTCCACATCATCCATCAGGGAGGGAGGCGAAACGATACATCCCAGATAGATTGTGGCGGAGATTAAAAAAACTATTAGATAGACGATCCAGTTTTTGCGTAAGCCATTACTTTCTGGGCCGCGCGCGGACTGGTTTGGATCTGCCATTTGTTCATCCACAGAAAAAGAATCAGTAAACCCCACAGGTGGTACCCGATATTGGCTTTTCTTTCCAGATGAAGACGAACAAATCTCAGAAGGATCTGAGAGTTAAAGAGTTCAGAATGCTCGGCTGCACCGGCCTGCAGCGTGTCTACCAAGAGGTCGCGGAGCGGGCCCCGCAGCCAGTCGTGAGCGGGAATGTCGAAGCCGACCTTCTTGCGGGTGAGCACTGTCGCCGGTAACTTGTCGCGCATGAGTTGTCGCAAAATGAATTTCTGTTGCGAGCCTCGAATTTTGAGATCCGCCGGCAAAGACGCGGCAAATTCCACGATTCGGTGATCCAGAAAAGGAGGGCGGACCTCCAAAGAATGAGCCATGCTCATGCGGTCGCTTTTGGTAAGAATGTCGTCGGCCAAGTAGTACTTTTGGTCGAGCCAAAGAAATGGGGCCAAAGGATCTTTTTCCTGGGGCAAGTTCGTCAGTTCCGCCAGAATCTGATCGAGCGCCGGAGGCACCTGCACGCATAACAAGTCAATTTTTTCAATGTCTGAGAACGTCCCATTCCAATAGGTGTGCGCACGCCGCGGATGCAATAAACTGCCTTCCAAAAACCGTTGGATTTTGTATTCGAAGCCAATTTTTTCGTCCGAGACCGGCCATTGCCTAATGGCGGCCAGCGCCAGTCGGCGCGCGGCCGCAGGCACGGCCCGCGCGTGTCCAGCAAGCTGATTGGCGCGATACGTCAGGTAGCCGCCAAAAAGTTCATCGGCTCCTTCTCCGCTGAGCGCCACGGTGGTGCGTGCCTTGCTTAGCTTCGACAAAAACCACACCGGTAGTGCGCCAGCATCCGCAGTGGGCTCGTCCGCGAAGTACGCAAATTCTTCTATAGCTCCACGTAAATTGGTTTCGGGAGGCAAATCCATTTCGCAGTGATCTGTGTCGTACTGGTTGACGACTTCGCGAATATATCTTGTTTCATCGAAACTCCGGCCGAGAAAGGAGATGGAAAATGTCTGGAGTCTGGAGCTCGACGCCTGCGCTGCATAGTGCAAAATCGCCGAGGAATCGATGCCTCCGCTAAGCCACACGCCTAGGGGCACGTCTGACAGTAGGTGTTCGCGAACCGATCTTCGCATCAGGCCGTCGAGTTCTTCCTTCGCTGAATCCAATGTCCAGTGGTTCGATGGGCCAAATGGCAAACGCCAGTACGAATCAGAAGTTACCGCTCCATCTCGCCATTCCAGCCAATACCCTGGCGGAAGCTTTTCAATGCCGTCGACGAGGGTCCACGGGCAGGGCACGTAATTTAGCGAGAGGTAACAGTCCAGGCCCGCGAGGCTGATGCTTCGCTCAATTTCCGGATGGACGAAAATCGCTTTCAGCTCCGAGCCGAAGAAAAGGTCTTCGCCCTGGCGGCTGATGTACAGGGGCTTGATGCCCATGCGGTCGCGTGCCAGAACGATGCGCTTCTCGGATTTACACCACAGCGCAACCGCAAACATTCCACGCAGGCGGGAGAAACAATTTTTGTCCCACTCGAGAAACGCGTGCAAAACGGTTTCGGTATCGGAGTGCGACGTGAAGCGATGCCCTCGCTCCTCGAGTTCGCGGCGAAGCTCCAGATGATTGTAGATTTCCCCGTTGAAGACGATGCCGCTGTCGCCATCATCCGAAAGGATGGGCTGATCCCCACCGTGCAGGTCGATGATTTTGAGGCGCGTGGCGCCCATGGAAAATATTTGGGATTCAAAGACACCGGTCTGGTCAGGTCCGCGATGAATCAGCGTACTTGTGGCGGCTCTAATGCGATCCGGCGGAGGTTCCCAATTTTTGCTAGTAAAGCCGGTTATTCCACACAAATTCTGAGGCCTCTCATCGACAACGCCCAAATGTTCGGATGGCCGGCTTCATCCAAGGCCTCGGCGTTCCGAAGGGATTGGCGAACCGGCGATTGTTCCGCCTGTGACAGTAATGCAGAAGATCAATAGTAATTCGATTCTATCTGTGGAGGTTGCCTGGGAGCAATGTCCTAATGGCATTTGAACGGCAGGGCGATGATAGTTTTTTATCGAACAGTTGCTGACACGGTTTGACCCCTCTGCGCTACCAGTATCTTTGCAGTGGTTATGGCTTGCCCCACGTGTCTCTGAGTGTGGTCGGCTATGTGCACGAGAAGGCCGGCCACGGTGGTCGGGAGATTCTTCCTGCCCACGGTGCGCGTCTGGTTTAGGGTGTCGGACCTTTCGCTGAGCTTCAGGACTCTTGCGGAACTGTCAGTGAAGGCCGCGGATAACTCGCCAAAGAGTCCAGACTTCGAAGCTGTAGAATCGGCCTCGCTGGTTAACTCTAGCAGTTGACGCTCGTTTAGCTGGTGTCCTTCCGCATAGGTCAGTAATCGATCCAGGCTGCGGGCTATGTGTCGAAGATGAAACGCGATAGACGGCAGGCCCGACGGGGTACCAATCAATTCTTGCTCGCTCAATTCAGCACACCAGGAGGTTAGATCTTCCTGGGCGAGTTCGATAGCGTGGAGCACTGCACGAGGTACAGCAGGGATGTCTGAATGAGTGCCTCGCAACCACGGTTCTGCCTGGGATTTTTGCATTGGTAACACCCTGGCGAATTCTTGCGTCGGCTATATCCTACAGCTTTAGGAAAAATCACCCAACTGCGTCGAGTGCGGATTGAGCGCAGAATGAAAAAAATAAGGCTGGTGCGGCTTGCTCTGACGGTAAAGCCTGCGCTAGAGTCTCGGTTCGGTTTGAATCCATTCCATGACCACAAAACTCAAGAGCAATGCCACACCGCGTCAAGCTGAGAATTTCCACGAAAGTGTGCGCGTGCTTATCCCCCGAGAACGCATCAAAAAGCGCATTAAGCAGCTGGCGAATGAAATACGCCGAGATTTTGGAGACCAGCCACTGCACCTGGTAGGTGTCCTGAAAGGTGCGGTTTTTTTTCTGGCCGACCTTGCCAGGCAAATCCCAGGGGAAGTCTCTTTTGATTTCATCGCGGTATCAAGTTACGGGCACGAAATGCATTCGTCCGGTCAGGTGCGGCTGACCAGAGACCTGGACTCCAGTATTGAAGGGAAGATTGTTATCGTCGTTGAAGATATTCTTGATACCGGAATGACCATGCATTATTTGCTGAGTATCTTTCAACAGCGCAAGCCTAAGCACTTGCGGGTGGCCGCGCTTCTGGATAAGCCGGAAAGGCGAATCACAGCCGTGCAAGCCGATTATGTAGGATTCAGGATTCCCAACGAATTTGTGGTGGGCTACGGTCTCGATTATGCCGAACGTTATCGCAACCTACTGGATGTGGGAATATTGACCATTGGGAAAGCAGAGAAGCGGAAACGGAAAGGCACCAAAAAGTGAACGGGCAGCCAATAAATAGCGCCGCTGTGGCCGCGCTCATCGATCACACTTTGCTAAAAGCGGAAGCGACACGAAATGACATTGAACGTATGTGCATGGAAGCGTTGCAATATCGATTCGCCTCGGTATGCGTGAATTCAGTGTTTGTTGAGCAGGTTTCCGAAGCGCTTCGCAATTCGCCGGTCAAAACGTGCGTCGTGGTGGGATTTCCTCTGGGCGCTAATTTGACGGCCGTAAAGTTTGACGAAGCACGTGCGGCGCTTGACCTTGGCGCGCTGGAGATCGACATGGTGATCCACATCGGAGGGCTGAAGGCCGGAGACGATGCGGCCGTGCGAAGCGAGATTGAAAGTTTATCGCGGTTGATTCACGAACGGCGGGCGATCCTCAAGGTCATCATAGAGACGGCACTACTGAGTGAAGAAGAAAAAGTGAGCGCTTGCCACATTGCCCGGAACGCGAATGCGGATTTTGTAAAAACGTCGACGGGCTTCAGCACCTCTGGAGCAACAGTCGGCGATGTAGAGTTGATGCGGCGTGAAGTTGGATGGGAAATGGGCGTTAAAGCCTCGGGCGGCGTTCGCACCCTGGATGATCTGCTGAACATGGTGGACGCGGGAGCTACGCGCATTGGGACTAGCAATGGCGTCAAGATCATGGAGGAAGCACTGGCCAAGTTTGGAAGCTAGCTGCTGCGCGATCGTAAATTATTGTGAAGACACGCGATGCCGGACGGTCGTTTCTGCCTGCTATAATCATGACACACAATGAATCCAGGACAGGCACGGGTTGAAGTGGCACCCGAAACGACTGAAACTCCGCTTCCCGCCGAAGTGTTGGCAACCCTCACCGAAATCGGGGAAAGCGTTAACTCGTCCCTCGACCTTGACGAAGTACTTGCTCGCACTGCCGCGCTGATCAAGCGCCACATCGATTACGAAATTTTTGGTGTGTTGATGGTCGAAGGCGGGGGAGCTTATCTGAAACACCGTTTTTCGATCGGCTACCCAAACGAACTCGTCGAAAATTTGCGCGTTCCGATTGGGCAGGGAATCACCGGAACGGCAGCGACGACCGGCCATCCCGTGCGCGTCAGCGATACTTCAAAAGATGACCGCTACATCGCGGCGATAGAAAATGTTCGCTCTGAGTTGGCCGTCCCGCTGATGTTGCAGGGGAAACCCGTTGGAGTGCTCGATATTCAGAGCCGCCACCTCGATTACTTCACACCGGATCAACAGCATATTTTGACGTTGCTCGCCAGCCGGTTGGCGGTGGCGATAGAAAATGCGCGGCTATACCAAAAGGAGCGCACGCAGGCGGAAACGCTTTTATTGCTAAACGAAGTGGGCCGCGAAACCAGCTCCATTCTGGATGTGGAAGAATTACTGCGCCGCGCGGCCGAGCAGATCAAGCGTGTGATCGATTACCAGATCCTCAGCTTGATGCTGTACGACGAGAAACAAAAAGTATTTCGGCACCGCATCGACGTTAAGCACGGGCAACATGTCCAAGGCAAATTGCGCGTGGCGGTCAGCGAAGGAATTGTTGGCGCGGCTGCGACGTTGAAAGCGCCCGTGCGGGTGCCAGATGTTTCCGCCGATCCGCGCTACCTGATGGTCAATCCGGAGACGCGCTCGGAACTGGCGATTCCAATGATTCACAAAGGACAAGTCATTGGGGTGCTGGACTTGGAAAGTCCACAACTGAATTATTTCACCGAGGACCACGTTCAAACGCTTTCCATTTTGGCCGCGAATCTTGCGGTATCGCTGGAAAATGCGCGCCTCTATGAAAAGCTGGCGCGTGATGAAGCGCGGTTGGAACGGGATCTGCAAGCCGCGAAGCGCATTCAGGGCGCGTTGTTGCAACCAGTGCCCACTGAAGATTATGGACTTGATATGGCCGCCCGGTATTTGTCCGCGCGGGAAGTTTGCGGTGATTTGTATGAGTTTTTGCGCTATGGACCGCAGCAGCTTGGCATCGCGCTAGGCGACGTGAGCGGCAAAGGCACGGCCGCCGCCCTCTATGGCGCGGTGGCCATTGGGATCATGCGCAGCTTATCGCCGCAGAAACTGCAACCGGCGGACATCCTGAAGCAGATGAATCAAATTGTTGGCGAGCGGCGCATTGAAGGGCGCTTCATGACCGCTTGTTTCGCCACTTGGCAAAAGGGCAAACGAAAATTGCGCGTGGCGAACGCCGGGCAATCGCAGCCATTGCTGTACAAAGACGGTCACTGCGAAAAAATAGAGTTAACTGGATTCCCGCTGGGAATTTTTGAGGAAGTGAATTACGACGAATGGAATGGCGTTTTGGAGCCGGGAGAGATACTGGTTTTTCATTCTGACGGTATCGCCGAGAGCACCAATCCCGAAGGGCAGTTCTTTGGTACAGAGAAACTGCGCAAGTTGATCGAACAGCACCATGAGTTACAGGCCACCGAGCTGGCCGACTTGATCTTGCGCGAAGTGGATTGGTTTACGCAGAATGCCCCACTGGCGGATGACCGAACGCTGGTTATTGCCAAAGTTCGATGAGCGTTATCAAAGCGCGTATCAATCTGAAAGCTGTAGATCCCACTACATTCAGCCGGCACTTTCGCTGGAAGCGAAAATCTAACCGGATTGCTCAAGGGGAAGAGATCTATTGTGAAGGTGTGTCTCTTGCCGACGCGGCGGCGAAATTCGAAACGCCTGCCTATGTGTACAGCCGCACAGCGATAACCGACGCATTTCGCGAACTGGACGGCGGGCTCGCGGGTGTGTCGCATACACTTTGCTTCGCGATGAAAGCGAATGGCAATCTTTCCATTCTCAAACATCTTGCCAAGCTCGGCAGCGGCTTTGATATTGTTTCGGGCGGGGAACTTGAACACCTTCGACGCATTGGAGCACGCGGTGACCGCATCGTGTATTCGGGTGTGGGCAAGACACGCGAGGAAATTCGAGATGCGTTGCAGTATCCCGGAGCGCGGCGCCGCGGACGTTCAGGGATTCTGCTATTCAATGTGGAATCGGAAGCGGAGTTCGACGTATTACAGCAAGAGGCTGCGCGCCATGTAGAGCGTGGTGGCACGCCCCCTAGCCTGGCGGTGCGTGTGAATCCCGACATATTGGCGGGTGGGCATCCTCATATTGCGACCGGGCTTCACGAACACAAGTTTGGGCTTGGTTGGAGTGAAGCGCGGCGGTTGTACCTTGCGCACCGGGGCTCGAAATGGATTCGCTGGCAGGGGATCAGCGCGCACATCGGATCGCAGATCGTTTCACCGCAGCCGTTCACGCAGGCGTTGAAAAGGGTGATCGGCTTCGTTGGGGAATTGAAAATAGACGGAATTGAGTTGCGATATCTCGATTTTGGCGGCGGATTGGGAATTCAGTATACGAATGAAAAGGTTCCTTCTCGTGGTGCGTATGCGCGGATGATTGCCAAGATGGTCCGGCCTCTGGGTGTGCATCTTTTGCTGGAGCCGGGCCGCACAATCATTGCGCCGGCCGGAGTTTTGTTGACGCGGGTGCTGTACAACAAACGCAATGGCAAAAAGACGTTTGTGATCGTGGATGCGGGCATGAATGATTTAATGCGTCCGTCACTTTATGGTGCGGTGCATCCGATAACGCGGACCATGCGCAACCGGGACGAATCGGGTTCAAACGGCGAACGAGTTGATATCGTGGGTCCAGTATGCGAGACCGGGGACTGTTTCCTACATGATTGGCAGCTTGGACCGGTCAAAACGGGGGATGTCCTGGCTATCTGGGCCGCGGGAGCGTACGGCATGTCACTGGCGTCGAATTACAACGGAAGGTGCCGCGCGCCGGAAGTCTTGATCACAGGAAAAAAATCGCAGCTAATCAGGCGACGTGAAACGGTTAAGGATTTGCTTGGCCCTGACGTTCTTTCTTGAAGCGAAACTCGGAATCTGATCGTTCTACGCTTCTCCCCACTTCAACTTGTTGCGCAGAATTTCGAAATATGACTTATTTGGAGTTTGAATCAGCTTCAAAAGTTGCTGAGCGCGGGAAATCCGCACGCGATCGGTGGCTTGCAGCGGAATCCCTTTTTGCCCGTCAAGGGTGAGAAAAACGGATTCGGTGCCGGCCGACAGTTTCACCTCAATGATCGAATTATCGCCTACCACCACCGGGCGGTCGCTGAGGGTGTGCGGGCAAATCGGGGTGATGATGAAGGACTCGACCGAGGGATGCACGATGGGCCCACCTGCGGAGAGAGAATATGCGGTGGAGCCGGTTGGTGATGCGACGATCAGGCCATCGGCGCGATAACGACAGACAAAATCCTGGTCGATGCTCAACTCCAATTCGATCATGCGAGCTAGCGCGCCTTTATTGATAACTACTTCGTTCAGGACTGTTTGCTTATCGAGAATTTTGTCGCCGCGTTCAAGCTCGGCATGGAGCATGACGCGTTCGCTGATAGTTAAGCGGCCGGCAAGAATGTCTTCCAACGCGGGATAAAGTTCTTCCAACATGAAGCTGGTCAGAAAGCCGAGGCTTCCCATGTTAATGGGCAAGATGGGAATGCCTCTGGGTGCGGCCACCCGTGCTGCCGCCAACAACGTTCCATCGCCGCCGAGAACGAGCAACAGTTCTGAAGCGGCCGCAACCTGTTCGCGGCTGCGGCCTTCGGATGGTTCAGCCAAGGAGCTGGCGGTCTCCTGATCATAGGCGACATAAATGCCATGGTCTTTGAGCCATGAGAGTAATGGTGGGACCACTTCGGAAAGATTGGAGCGCCTCGGGCGGGAAATGATGCCGATATTTCGAAAAGTATGTGCTGGCTGCATGTGTGAGAGCGATTCTACCTTAGCGAATTTTTGAGTGCGTGCAGAAAATATTCCTGATTGCCTTCTGCGCCGGTTAATTGGCTAGGTTGAAGGCCCAGATAATCCAAGCCTGCTGATGCGGCCGCGTGTTTAACGATTGAAATGGCCTTTTCGTGCAGGCCCGCGTCGGCGACGATGCCGCCGGGGCCAATTTCCTCGCGGCCGAGTTCGAATTGCGGCTTCACTAGAATTAGAAACGCGGCGCCTTCCTTGGCGACGGCTGCCGCTGGCGGCAACACTTTGCCGGCGGATATAAAGGATACGTCCACGGTTACCAGGTCCACAGATTCTGGAATGTCGAGTGGGGTAAGCTCTCTGGCATTGCGTTCTATTCGGAGGACGCGGGCATCCTGACGCAATTTCCAGGCAATCTGATCCACGGTTACGTCAACCGCGTAGACACGAGCTGCGCCGTGTTGCAGCAAACAGTCGGTGAATCCGCCAGTGGAAGATCCGACGTCGAGACATATTTTGCCGGCGGGGTCGACGTGAAAATCTCGCAGCGCTCCTTCAAGTTTGAAGCCGCCGCGACTTGCATACCGCTGCTCGCGGCTATTTATTTCGACGAGGGCGTCTTCTGCGATCGATGTGCCCGACGTGCTTACGCGAACTCCATTTACGAAGACTTCACCGGCGAGAATCATCGCTTGAGCTTTTTGGGCATTCGGGGCGAGGCCGCGCACCATTAGCAAGGTATCGAGGCGCGTCCGTGGGGTCTTTCTTTTCATGGAGGCCGGGGCGTTCAAAAATCGAGGGATCAGGCGCGACGGTGCACAAGAAATTCTGCTAGAGCGCGCAATCGCGAGGCGCGTTCGCCAAAAGAGTCTAGTTGCGCAATGGCGTCCTTGGCCAACTTTGCAGCGATTTCGTGCGACTGGGCAACACCAAACACCGCCGGATAGGTGGCCTTTTGTTGCGCGATATCCTTGCCAGCGGTTTTACCGAGGGCTGCGGATGATTCTTCCACATCCAGAATGTCGTCAGTGACCTGAAAGGCCCAGCCAATAGTTTCGCCAAACTTGCGAAGTCGCGCGACATCGGCGATTCCTGCGCCCGCGCTAATTGCGCCGGTGCTTACCGATGCGCGGATGAGCGCCGCGGTTTTCGAGCGATGAATATACTCCAGCGTTTGTGGTTCGACACGCTTGCCTTCGCTCTCTAGGTCGGCAACTTGCCCGCCGACCATACCTTTCACCGTGCCAGCTGCGCTGCTGACTTCCTGCAGGGCGGCGAGAGTGCGCTCCGCAGACGTTGGACTTTCGCCGATGATTTGAAACGCCAGGGTAAGTAATCCGTCGCCGGCCAGGATTGCGATAGCTTCGCCGAATTGTTTGTGGCAGGTGGGTTTGCCGCGACGCAGATCGTCATTATCGAGGGCGGGCAGATCGTCATGAATTAAGGAATACGTATGGATGAATTCAATGGCGCAGGCGGCATGCATCGCGTGGGACGCGTCCGGCTGAATATCGGGTTCAAAGATTCGGGCGGTTTCGAGGCAAAGAATGGGGCGAATGCGTTTGCCGCCCGCGAAGACGCTGTAGCGCATGGCGGTATGGATCGAGATTGGCTCCGTGGTTTGAGCGGGAAGCAAGCGGCCGAGGGCGGCGTCAACGGCCAGGCGATCCTGTTCAAAAAAATCGGGAAGGTTCATCGCGAGGGCACTGGAACAAGCGGGAGGTTACTGGACCTCAAGATTCGTTCTCGGTTTCGGGTTCGAATGGCTCGGGTGCCAGTTTTCCGTCGGCCTTCTTCAGGAGAATCTCAACGCGGCCTTCGGCTTCTTCCAACTGTTTCTGACACTCGCGAGAAAGCGCCACGCCCTCTTCAAAAAGTTGCATGGCGTCGTCGAGCGAGAGTTGCGGGCTCTCAAGCCGGCGAACCACCTCTTCCAGACGGGCGAGGGAACGCTCGAAATCGGGTTTCTTGAGTGCCTCTGGTTTTTTAGGAGCAGGAGAATTCACGCGTCAGCCTTGTCTTTCGAATGGAAGAACTCTCGTGATTTAACGCCGGCCATTTGTAATCCGCATGCAGACAACATGTCAGCATTCTAAGACACGCGCGAGAAAGGACACAATCGCTTTATGATGTGGCGGCACTTTTATTTCGACCAGGTTGCGACATTATCAAAACCAATCGACGCTGCAGCCTCTACCCTCGTGTAGTTACGATCCAGGCTTTAAGGTTAGAGTGTGTTTACGGGTAGCTTTTTCGGCCGCATCGCTGAAGGGCAGGACAATAGGTTTTCCTTCATACCAATAAGAAAACTGATCGGTGTAGTGCGAGCTTCCTACTTGCCCGGACTCTCCAGAGGTGATTAACAGTATCGAGTCATCCCAGTTGGCAGTATTGGCGACGAAGCGTTCTGAAGGGCCGTGACTCTGACTTGCGGCGCGCACACTGTAAATTGTTCCAGATTGTGGTTTGTCGCTGATGCTGAAGAGTAACTTGAGAATTCCCGTTCGCCCCATGGGATGCAGCATTTGAAGAGAATTAAATCGTTTCCAAGGCCAATCTTTAGTCCGCTGACTTTTTGTTTGCTCCGCTAGTTTCGAAACTGCGCGATCGGCTGCTGCACTTAGTAGTTCATCATAGTTTTTGTACGTAGACGGAAGCCACTTTGCGGGCCGCTCAGTCAGAACTCTTTGCAGAAACGTCATGCTGCGCCAGTTGTACAGGCCAGTATCGTTGCCGAGATAAGGCTCAAGAATCATTTGCACCAGTGACCGCCGGACCGCTTGCAAGAAAGAAACTTCCACCGAATCCGGGCCGGCTAGGCCATTCCAGTCTTTTAATTGTTGAATCAAATGCTGAGCCCGTGGATCCTTGGGCGACACGCTCTTGGCCGCCGCGGATACTTGTTCGGCCAGGAACATGTGCGGATAGCTGTAAGTGTCATTCTGGACCTTCAGCATATCTTCGGGCCGCAGATCATGGCGGCCTTGCAGTAAATCAAAAATTCTTGCGGTGCGGTATGGTTCTTCCCATCGATCGGTCAAATAAGGTTTGTAATCCGGGCCGACGACTCGTGCGTTGGCGGTGACGATCAGGCCGCTATCCGGATTGAGAGCCTGGGGCAATTGGTCAAAGGGAATGTATCCGGTCCATTCGTATTCGTCGGTATCACCTGGCACCGGCACTTCGCCGTGGCCTTTCTTGCGAATGGGAACCTTCGCGGACATTACGTAGCCGATATTTCCAGCCACATCGGCGTACACGGCATTTTGGGCTGGGCCCCACGACTGTTTGATCGCTTTGCGAAACTCGTCCCAGTTTTTTGCGGCGCCCAGCCAGTTATAGGAATTTGAGAGAGCGCCTGGTTCAGTGGCTGTCCACCGCAGGGCATATCCTTTAGTGCCGTCACGTCGAACGACCGGGCCATGACGTGTTAACACAACGGCGAAGTGTTTATCAGGTTGTCCTTTTATGTGAATCACTTCATCGAGCGTCTGCGCTTTTTTCCAAGCGCCATTTACGCGGTATTCGTCTGGAGCGGCGGGATTGAAAGTCTCGATGTATAAATCCTGAACGTCCGCGCCGTTGTTGGTGAATCCCCAGGCGATACGATCATTGTGACCGATGACCACCAGGGGCGCTCCTGGAAAGGTAAAGCCCGCAACGTTCCATCCCGGGGCGGTGAGATGAACCTGGTACCAGATCGAGGGAACGCCTAACTCGAGATGCGTATCGTTGGCTAGCAACGGTTTTCCGGTGGCGGTGTGCGCGCCGCTGACGACCCAATTGTTGCTGCCCAGTGATTGTCGAATTTCACGATTTGTGGCAGACAGAAAATCGCGCGTTACCGGCCGCATCATCGAACTAATGCTTGGCGGGATTTCATCTTCACCAGCGGCATCGGGTTTAAAATTTTGCGCTTTGATGACGTCGTCCGACTCCATTTCATCGTCATCATCGTCTTCATCGTCGTTGCTGTGAGCGTGTTGGGAACCGTCTTTCTTGTCGTTCGGATCGCCGACAATAAAATGGTCCATGGCGGCTTCCGGGGAAAAAAGGTCTTTGGCGCGATCCAGCCCGACACGCTCCGTTACTTTGGCGCGATCTAATTCGCGTTCCCACGTGTCAGCGAGGGTCGCGTACATATAGCCGCCAATGACAAAAGTGTCGGCGGGCGTCCATGGTTGCGGCTTATATCGCAGAAGAGAAAATTCCAGGGGCAGCTGATTCTGATGCTGTTCGATGAATCTGTTTACGCCGCGAGCGTAAGCCTCGACGATTGCGCGGGGCGCGCCGGTGGCTGCTGCTGCCTCACGTTCGGCGGCGCGACCGAAGCCCAGAGTGCGAAACTTTTTGTCGATGGGTAGTAGCGCTGGACCAAATATTTCGGAGAGTTGACCGCGGCCAACGCGGCGCAGCAGATCCATTTGCCAAAGGCGATCCTGGGCCATCACGTAGCCCTGAGCCTCGACCATATCTTCGGTAGAGCCTGCGCGGATGTGCGGGATGCCCCAGCGGTCGCGTTCGACGGAGACATCGCTGTGCAATCCATTTACCACGATGGCTCCATCTACCTGTGGCAGCGGGCGATAGACAAA
>JAUTXJ010000127.1 GCA_030838075.1 Acidobacteriaceae bacterium | reverse complement strand
CGCACATAAATCGCCACATCGCCAACGTACTGCACCATGATTTCCCGCACCTTGGCACTAAACAGTATAAGAAATGGCCAAACCCACGCCGGATTCGCCAAAAAATTGACCCAACCCGGGAAAGCCCAGCCGTCAAAATATCGGCGCATTATCAAAACAGAGCCCACAAACGCCCCCACATTGAGTACAAAGGCAAGCACGGAAAGAATCACGAACCACCAATGCCCCTGCAAGCGCTGCTCGGACGACCTCAGCACCGCCCTGCTGGTCATCGTGACGGCCACTAAAATTGCAGCCATCAGGATGACCAAAGAGGAAAAACCCCGCAGCTTCGCGTGCGGCATTTTCTCAAAGAGACAGACGACGCAATTTCGCACGCCTTCGATCCAACCCTGAGAATTTGCGCCCGCTATGCAAGTACGAGTGATTCCTTGCGATGCAGCGGACGCGCCGTCAGTGCTGCTGATCCAGTCCACATGCGAGATCGCCATCATGAATGCTGCCGTGCCCAAAATGTTGACAATGGTGTAAATCATCGCTATCCAGCACAGGCCGCCGATAAATATTCTTCCGCGCGTTTTCAACTCTTGCGGCTTCCCCAGGTCGGCAACAAACAACACCGCGCCAAAGCTGAAAGCTACCGCGACCATGCAACTCGCCAGCGCGGTAAGTTGCGGCCAGTGCATCTTCAAAAACGCCAGTGGCGCAAGACCGGTTTGCGCACCGGCGGAAGCCAATACCACCGCGTTGATCGCTGTCAGCGCCACCAGAATTAGCAGCGTCAAACATAGCCACAGTGGCGTCAGCCAGCGAACAGAGAAGGTGGCCATCCCACCGAACATGGCTCGCTGAAAACTCTTCACACTATTTAGAATTCCGCGCAGCCCTCCGTCCCACAAAAAACTGACCACATCAGTCAGCTTCGCAACCCCTTCAGTCTTCGGCGCCCAATACGTTTCATACAAGTGCAACTCATATTTTCTGACAGGCTTGCCGGGCTCCTCTTCGTTCAGCCCATTAATGTCCAATTCAACTCGCTGCAATACCTGGTCAGCAATCTTTACGGTACGCAATCGCGGCTTGATCTGAGTAGGATTTGGAAGCACATCGAGAATCCCGGTCGCCAAACTATCCAGCGTCTCAAACGGAATTTGCTGCCCCATCCCATGCACAACCCAAACCGCGCGCTTTTCGCGTGTCGTTCCGTCGATCGCCCCTTGAGCGGCTGCAAATTTCTTTATCCCCCCGCTCGGCTCATCCGGACCATCGAACTTATCTTTGTCTGCATCCTTAACCTTCGGCGCATTCTTCTCTGCCTCGGTCCAGGCATCAGAAATCTTTTCTGTTTTCGGTGGAGCTGGAATTCTTTTTTCCGCAGTCGCTTTCTGAGCTGACTCACTCGCGCCAACGCTGGACACCTCAACAGCAGGGGCTCTTTGCGGCGGGACAGACAGATCAAAAGCGTCGTAACTTTGCGGCACAGCGATTTCATATTTTGAGGGCAAGGGCTTACTTGAAGTAATTGCCATGCTAACCTCCAAGTTATATACCGCAGAGGTTAACTGTTCTTTATTTTTACGTCAAACGCAACAGCTGCCGTAACCGCATTTTCAAATAAATTTGACGGCAACAATTTCCGGGCTGCTCCCCACTCGCAATGGCGGACCCCACGTGCCTGCGCCCGTCGACGTGTACACCTGCATTTCGCCCAGACATTGCAGCCCGTAAACGAACTTGCCGTACATTCGCTCGGCGACCAGTGTCCACGGCCAGAATTGCCCGTGATGCGTATGACCCGAAACCTGCAGTGAGACGCCCTCTTCTGCGGGAACCTGAACACGATCGGGCGCGTGCGTCAGCAAAATACTGGCTTGCCCGCGATCAAATCCCGTTCCTCGCAGAGTTTTGCGAAAATGCTCGCCATGCGTGGCGTCTCGATAGCTAACGCCGATAATCTGCAGGCCATCCACAATTACTCGTTCATTTTCCAGGCAACGCACGCCGGCAGCCGCCACCGCCTTTACATATTTAATGTGATCCGAAAACTCTTCGTGATTGCCTTCCACGAAAAATGCGCCAAGCGGAGGTTTCAGCATGCGCAAAGGTTCAGCCAGCCGCGCCAGATCAGCAGGGGTGCCGTCATACAAATCGCCTGCGATGAACACCACATCAGGATTCAGCCGAACGACCATCTTCACCACGCGCCGCGCGAACCCAAACGCACGATAGTTTCCCAGGTGCACGTCGCTGACCAAAACCGCCGTGCGTCCGCGCCAGGACTCCGGCAGCCGCTCCAGTTTTACGGTAATGCGTCTTACGCGGGTCCATTCACCATTGATCACGCCGTAGGCACTCACCCCCACCGCCAGGGCCAGAAAACTCAAAGCAAAATAGTGTCGCTCTATCATCGCTCGTCCCAGCCACAACGCCAGATACACCACCCAGCACAGCACGCTCGAAAAAAATGCGTAATTTACGAACCCCAGCCACACCGCGGTAATGCGGTACACCACCCGCAAAATCACATTGGTAGTCCGGAAACCAATCAAAGATGTAGCGAGAAAGCTGATCGACAAAATTCCCAGCGCTGTCAGCAGTCGCCAGTGACGTAACGGACTGAAATCATAAACGCCAGCTTCTCCTGGAATATGCGGCGCCCAAAAATAAACCCAAGTGAGAAAAAGAAAGCCATGAACCGCAATTAACACTGTTTGAAAGAAGGTGAGAAATACAAGGAATCGCCTGGGCAATCGTATAGTCCTCGCGCATCGGTCAGCTATTTATCGTCGTCTTTATCAGCGTATCACGCTGCTCGGAAAAGCTTTGGCCGACGACTGCAAGTTCTTAGGCAGATAAAATCATTTTGACGAATTCGCGGCGGGCGATTTTGGCCACCATGAATAATTCAGCTACAATCGCCGCAGTAGAGCACGCGTCCGCTATTTGCAGCCGCCTGATGGAAGGCGTCTTGCATTTAACTGAAAAAGTGCTCGAGAAACATCCCCGCTTGCCCCGGGTCGCATCACTGTGGTGGTACTTCAAGGAGAATCTGTGAGTCGTCAGGCCTCTGGCCACACGCAAGACCCATCCGCACCCTGTTTATCTTCAGCTCGAATCCGCTCTCTCGCCAATAATTCGCATTCCTGGTTTCTGTTTCTCACGGCGATTACGGGACTCTTTGTCGTCGTCCTTAGCGCGCCGCAATTAAATGCGCAACAACGCCGCGAACGCGAACCAAACATCATTTACGCCGAGCGACGCGCGCAACTTGCCGCGCAAGCCGACGCTCCCATCATTCTGTGGGGCTTTACCGGCCGCGAAGAAGTCTCACAGGCCAACGTCTTCGCGCAGGAAGAGAATTTTTACTATCTCACCGGCCACAACGAAGAAGGCGCCGGCCTGATTATTTTCCCCGCAACAAAACACGACAACGGTTTACCTGCCACGGCGCACGACGATGCTCCCTCGAGCGCCCGCGAAATTCTTTTCCTGCCTGCCAAGGACCCTGCCAAAGAAAAATGGAATGGCGTGCGCATGTCACCCAGCGATGGGGATATTACCTCGCGCACCAGCTTCACTACCGTCCAACCCTTTGCCGAAATGCGCGCCGAGGTTGAGAAACTCGCAAAAAACTTCTCCACCGTCTACACCATTCTTCCCTACGAAAAAGAATTGGGCGGCTACCCGCACGAGAAACAAGTGGTCGACTGGCTCCAAGTGGCCGCACCCCAGGTCAAACTAAAAGATATTCGCCTAAATATTTACGCTCTCCGCCAAATCAAATCGCCTGGAGAAATTGCCTTTCTACAAAAGGCCATCGAGCTTTCCCTCGATGCGCAACTGGAAGCCATGAAAATGATGCGGCCGGGCCTTTACGAATATCAAATCGCCGCAAAAATGGTGGAAGTGCATGCCATAGGTGGCTCCGAAGCGGAAGGCTACGCCCCCATCGTGGGCGCCGGGCCCAACTCGGTTGTGCTGCACTACGACAAGCTTTCAAGAAAAATTGATGACGGCGATATCGTCGTGCTCGATGTGGGCGCGCAATACTCCGGATATTCCGCGGACATCACGCGCACTTTGCCCGCCAACGGAAAATTCACCGCCCGCCAGCGCGAAATTTACGACATCGTTCTGGGCGCGCAAAACGCCGCGATGGCCACGCTGAAGCCCGGGGTGGATCTCTGCAAAAAAGGCGGCCACAGCGCTTACAAAGTTTCCTACGATTACATCAACTCGCACGGCAAAGACCTCCACGGCAAATCGCTTGGCCAGTATTACATTCACGGCCTCGGCCACGACATTGGCCTCGACGTCCACGATCCCGGCGAATATTGCGAGCCATTAAAACCGGGCATGGTCATCACCATGGAGCCCGGCATTTACATCCCCGAAGAAAATCTGGGCGTGCGCATCGAAGACGACGTACTCATCACCCCCGACGGCTACAAGCTTCTCAGCAAGCGCCTCCCGCGCGACCCCGACCAAATAGAAAAAATCATCGCCGACGCCGCCAATGCCCGCACCAATAAGCCTTGAAAACTGACTAAGTCGGATTCGATCCACGAAGACTAACGTCACGCCCATTCATCAGCGCTGTCATGATGTGCTCCATCGTCTTCTGCTTTGCGCACAAGGCTTTGGGTGAAGATGCCCACGCTCATGAGCAGGCAGATCCTTTCGTCTATGCGTTGCGCTTTCGGGCCGCTTCTTGAGGGTCGGTTGTTATGTCGATCCACTTCGGGTCAGGCGAGGCCTCAGCCTCGTAGTTGTCGTGCCAGTTCCACCACTTGTACGGTGGAGTCTGGGGGTAGCCTTCCGGCGAGTCCTCCCACTCCTCCTGCCGTCCGAGCGCAGTTGCGTCAAGGTAGCTCCAGATGCTCCCCATCGCCTCGTCGCCGCGGTTGTTGATGAAGTAGGTGCGAAACACGCGCTCACCGTCGCGGAAGAACACGTTCGTGCCGTGCCACTCGTTCACGCCAAAGTCGTTGTCGAAGCTGTCCGTGATGGTGTACCACGGCATCTTCCAGTCCATTCGTGTCTTAAGGCGCTGGATTTCAGCTTGCGGCGCACGCGAGGCGTAGGCGAGGGTAGTGTCGCGCGCGCTCAGATGCGCCAGGTGCCCGACCTGGTCGGCACCGAGGGAACAGCCGCGGCAAGCATGCTCGGGCCAGCCGAACACGCCGGGCTCGAAGAAGGCGCGGTAAAGGATCAGCTGACGGCGGCCTTCGAATAAGTCGAGCAGGCCAACTTTGCCCTTAGGCCCCTCAAACGCGTACTTCGTCTCGACGGCCAGCCACGGCATCCGCCGGCGCTCCGCTGCCAGTGCGTCGCGGGAGCGGGTCAAGGCCTTCTCCTTCACGAGCAGCTGCTGGCGCGCAGCCTCCCATTCCTTCGCCGACACGATCGGTGGTGTCTTC
This sequence comes from Acidobacteriaceae bacterium, assembly GCA_030838075.1. Classification (GTDB taxonomy): domain Bacteria; phylum Acidobacteriota; class Terriglobia; order Acidiferrales; family UBA7541; genus Acidiferrum. The sequence goes on along the minus strand of JAUTXJ010000127.1, from coordinate 12,514 downwards.
ATTGCCGGATGCTCTTTGCGTTGCTTCATGTCTCTCTTTGTTTGTGCCATTTTATTTCTCCTTCATTTTCTGAAATAGACCGAGACCATTCACCCTGAAAACTTTTTTGAATTTGCCGATGCACACTGCCAGAATTCCTCCCGTGGATCCCGCTCCGGCGGCCATCACTGCTGCGCTTGCGATGCATGCAGGGCACATATTTCTCTCCTCTAAACTTCTGACTCGTCCGCGTCTCAGCGGGCCCGCGGCGCTTCCGCTCGCTGCCGCATAAGCTCGTGCAAGTGTGCCCAGCCATTCTTTACATTTCTGTACTCCTCCAGCACCAGCCCAAAAGACTGCTGCCGAAATGTAATGACCGTCACGCCGCCAGAATCCTTCAGCCGATATTGAAGATTGTTTATCACCGGATTGGACATAATTAGCGGCCCGCAAATTTCCAGCAACGCCGGCCTCTTGATCGCCTGCACTGTTCCCCAGTAATGGCCGTTGTTGTCTCCCAAATCGCGATACCATCTGCCGCCCGGCCATGCTTCCAGCTTCATCGGCATTGGCTTGTTTACTTCAGTCTCGTTGTACGGTCCAAGCTGATCCAGCAGCGCGGCAAACGTCACCTCGATCGACGCGCGCACTCTAATCTCCTCCGCTATTTGGATGGTTGTCGCTTCCAGCGATAGTGGGGATGAACTCACGATTTCCTCCTCATTTGATATTTCACAAGACTATTGTTTCGGTGCATCATTGGCCTCTGCGCGTTCCTTGACTCGCAGCAACTGATGTTTCCACAGCCGCTCGAACGTGCTCGTCCATTCGTGCAGCGGCCGGATCGCCAGAGCATTCACCTTGTAAAGCATCTGCCGGCCCTCCCTCCGGGCCTCCACCAGGCCAACCCCTTTTAAGACTTTCAGGTGCTTCGAGACAGACGGTTGCTCCATCTGCATGGCGTCCACAATCTCGCTGACCGACCTCTCCTGCATCGCTAGATAGTTCAGGATGTCCCGCCGCCGCGGTTCTGCCACCGCATTGAACGCATCCGAAGTTGTCGCCGCCCTGGCCATGCCTCCAATATATTCCCATATAGGAATGTGTCAAGCTCTTTTTTAATCCCCTTCCCGGCACCCTTTCGCTGCTGCGTTCGCCCGAAACGGCTTTGTCCCTACCTGTGGAATATCCGCAAGGCTTGCTATAGGCTGACGCCTGATTCTTCTTATGAAGCAAAACACCCAACTCACACAGGTCGATCCGTCTCTCTACAATCCCGATTTGCGCCCGATCCCGCCGGAGGAGCGCACCTGGGGCACCTACAATTACGCGTCACTCTGGGTGGCCATGAGTGTTTGCATTCCCACGTACATGCTTGCGTCCGGGCTGATCGCCGGTGGCATGAATTGGCTTCAAGCCATTCTGACTATTCTTCTGGGCAATTTAATTGTTCTGATTCCCATGCTGTTAAATGCGCATGCGGGCACCCGCTACGGCATCCCGTTCCCGGTCTTCGTGCGCGCGTCGTTTGGTGTGCGCGGCGCGAATGTCCCGGCACTCTTGCGCGCGCTGGTGGCCTGCGGTTGGTTCGGCATCCAGGCGTGGATCGGCGGGCAAGCCATTTACGCGATGCTGCGCGTCATATGGCCCGGAGCAGCAACCTTCCCCGGCAGCATGTGGATCTGCTTTTTTCTTTTCTGGGCCATCAACATGATGGTCATATGGTACGGGATCGAAACCATCAAATTACTTCAAGGGATTGGCGCGCCATTCATGCTCGCCGTAGGATTGCTTTTACTTTTCTGGATCACCCACAAAGCGGGCGGCTTTGGACCAGTCTTGCGAACGCCCAGCAAATTTCACAGCACCAGCGAATTCATCCGCTTTTTCATTCCGTCGTTAACCGGCATGGTCGGCTTCTGGGCTACCGTAGCGCTTAATATTCCCGACTTCACGCGCTATGCCAAATCGCAACGCGCTCAAATTGTCGGACAAGCATTGGGCTTGCCCACCGCCATGACGCTGTACTCCTTCATCGGCGTCGCGGTTACTTCCGCCTCCGCTGTGATTTTTGGCGAAGCCATCTGGGATCCGGTTGTTTTGCTCGGACGATTCAATCAACCGGTAGTCGCTCTCATCGCGCTCGTTGCATTGCTTCTCGCCACACTGAACACCAACGTCGCCGCAAATGTGGTCTCGCCTTCCAATGATTTTTCCAATTTGCGGCCCAGCCTTATTTCTTTCCGCACCGGCGGCCTCATCACCGGCGTAGTTGGCATTCTGATGATGCCCTGGAAACTACTCCGCGATTTCAGTTCTTACATTTTTGGCTGGCTGGTGGGTTGTTCGGCCCTGCTCGGCCCGATCGCCGGAATCATGATTTGCGATTATTACCTGGTGCGGCACCGTCAGCTCGACGTGGAGGACCTGTATCGAAGGGGTGGCATTTACGAGTATCAGCGCGGCTTCAACCCAAAAGCCATCGTCGCGCTAGTGGCGGGCATCGGCGTCGCGTTGATCGGACTGATGGTGCCGGCTTTGCACTGGCTTTACGACTATGCCTGGTTCGTCGGCTTCCTTATTTCCGGGGGTTTATATTTTCTGTTAATGCAACGCCAAACCTCTGCATCGAGGTAGTCCGCGGAATGCCAATGTGACCGGGAAACGCGCGTTTAAGCGTGATACCCCCGCGGAGACCATGACCGCGTTCACCACGCCAGGGTGCGAGGACTGGTACCGGAAACTATTTGTCCCGTTCCTGCGTTATTGAAGTATTGAATGCAGCGTTGATCCGCGACGGAGGAAACTTTATGAAGTATCTGTGCCTTGTCTACGGTGAAGAGAAGGACATTGGAGCCATGACCGACGATGAGTGTATGGCTTACGATAACGGCCTCCGAGACGCGGGCGGGTGGGTTGCCTCGGAAGCTCTTCAGCCTGCTCGCACCGCTAGAGTCGTGCGCGTCCGCGACGGAAAAGTATCCGTCAGAGATGGTCCTTTCGCCGAGACGAAAGAGCTTTTGGCTGGGTTCTATTTGATTGACGCCGCCGACCTGAACGAGGCTGTCCACCTCGCCTCGCAAATTCCGCCCGCTCGCGTAGGCACAATCGAGGTGCGGCCCGTCAGGAAACTGACCAGCACAACTGGCGCACGCAGACGGCTGTAGCGGGGAAAGCGAGGACCTGAGCTACACCTACTTCTCCAACCTCCCGATAAAGAGGATCGCCACCAAGGAATTCGTGTGCATAGCCCAGTGGTACACCACATAATCGGAGACTCGAAATGATAAAAGCAAAACATTCTGGTCTCCTGGGCTTGCTTGTTGTAGCAGGGTTGGCCTTGATTTTGTTTATCTTCTTGCGGTCTCTGCAGGATCTGAAGTGTGCAGCTTTATTGGTGCGACCCGAGAGCGATGCGGATGTTCCTATTCCTGCGAATTGTATACAGACTACGGACGTGCCGCCTGACGAGATGGTGAAATATCTGGAGACCGAACGGAACAGGCGCGGCCTCATTTTGAAGAAATGGATCACCTGCAAGACATCAAACCAAACCCCAACATTTGCCTTCGCTTTCGAGCGCGACCCCCGTTGGTTGCCCAGTTACGTGCCAAGTGCCTACCAGTTCCGGCGCACAGTCATCATCCTCCCCTACGCACAGCCTGTTCCTAAAGGATCTTCTGTCGTGGCCGAAGTGTGTCTGATGCAATGGCGTAAGTACATTTCACAAATTGTAGGACAGTGCGACGGCAAGTTTAGCGTCTGGAAATGATCGGTCTGCCGAGTTGTACGCTCCGCGCTAACTGCCGGTACGTCGCCTTACTAGCCAAGTAGTTTTCAGTTGGTTTCACTTGTTCGGTTTCAGTTTCTACGAGACTTAGTTAGCCCGTGGCTTCGTTTTGGAGCCACTGGCGACTTGCCGGCCGCGTTACATACGAGACGGCGAGGAGCGCAAGCAGTATCACCGGCGCGAACGCTTTGGCACCGTCGTTCGCAAGATAGTGCGCAACAAATGCGCAGATCCACGCGAACGTGAACCCCGCATAGGCCCACTCCTTGAGCTTAGGCAAACCGGGGACGAGAAGTGCGATCGCGCCAAGTCCTTTGGCGATCCCAAGAATAATACGGAGTTGCTGCGGATATCCGACGTGGGCAAATCCTTCCACGGCCTGCGGGCTGCCCGACAAGTAAACGAATGCGGCTAAGAGTGAAAGCGCGGCCAGCAGGCCGGTGCTCGCCCAATAAGCTATTTTGCGTGCCATGCGGCTTGGTCTCCTCCGTTAACTAAATAAAAAGCGCGCGCCGCTTTCTTGACCGACACTTCGAGACACGCAAGCGGTCAATGTTCTGGCGCGACGCCGGGAGGGCAGCCTTTCGGCGACTCTCTCCAACGTCGGCCTCGACTTTAGACGAATTCGCGCCTCAACGGGTAGTCGACAGTGATGGCCCGAACTACCCGCCAGCGTTGCTAGATGTTTTCGCGGCTTCATGTGTCCCGCAACGTTCCCGGCGGGAGGTATTTTTGTTCTCTATCTTCCTCGTTCGATGTGGGTGACGTTGCTAGTCTTTGTCTGGATGAGCGTGGCGGTAATTCCAGTATTGCGACTGCTCCTTCTTATTCGCCTTCGAGTATTCGCGCGAATCCTTGTGGTTCTCGGTACGGTATTGTCCCCAGGCTTTATTTTCGTTGTCGTTCCAATTGTGATAATCCTTGTGTTGTTTATCGTAAACTCGGTTTTGATTGTGATCCTCTTGAGGTGCGGGGCTGGCCATCAATGCCACTGGCGCCGCAAGCGCAGCGGTCAGAAACAGCGAAGTGATGTAACGATTTGCACGGTGCATGTTGTAGTCCTCCAAATGCAGAATGTCCGCTGTCGGGTTGCGGCACCATAAGTGTGCATCTTAAGCCGCTGGATTCATGTCCCATACAGCACATCCACATAAGACAGGGCCCTGGAACCAACCCTACACGCAGGGCGTAATTCGTCCCCAGCAGGCGGTTACGTTGACTGCCTGCATGTCTCGCCCAGGGAGAAAGAGGTCGCCTTCATTTCCGAAGCTTTTCTAGCAAGGCAGAGCTTTCGACCCGCCAATAGCGCCGTTGCGATGTAGTAAACGAATCAGTTCTTTCAGAATATTGCGTGAATGCACATCAACAACATCCGGAGAAGCGGCTGGCGCCGCTGACCCGACCGATTCAAGTTCTGGCTGTTTATCCCCGCTCAGCTCACCCAGCCACGCTTCGAGTAGGAGGGCGTGGGGCTGTTCAGTGACGGTGAAGCACAAACCCCATGCCCAATCCGACTTGTGAATACACGACGCTGCCCTGGGTCTCGAATATTTGGGCGCCACGTTTAATCTTCACCACCAGCAAAGTTCCTGGTGGGAAGGGGCTAATGGTGTCGACGTAGCAACCCCTTCTTGCAATGTCAGTGACCCGACCAATTATTTTGGTATCACTTTGAATATCGATTACTTCCACATCACTCGAAAAAGAATAGCGCGGGTTCTGACGGTGCTCCATCACCTCGGCAGCGGTCTCTATCGCATTTTTCTTCTCTAATTCAATCATCTGTTGCATGCCCAAATGAACGCGCTTCCTCGGAACGTAGCCGCAATTGGAACAAACTAGAACCAGTCACATTGCATGAATCTAATAAATGGGTCGTCTTTCTTCGAAAACAAACCTCAGATGGAAAATGAAACGGGGCCACTTTATCAGCGGAAGAAGGGGTAAATGTATATTACCCGGAAAAAATGAATATCACGGGACACTTCGACCAAAGTGGCTAATGGGCTACCCCGGCTTGACCCGCTCTTACATTACCAATGCGGAAAATTCGCGGAAAACGGCCCTTACTTGGTGAGCAAACCAAGATGGCTCGCGACGCACAGCCATTCTCCATTTTTGAGGATCCACGTGTCGGTGAAACGCCCGCGGTGTTCGTAGTGCTTGCCTTTGTTGGTTCCCTTTTCGTGGGTTGCGCCGGTAACGACGACGGTGTCGCCGTGGCGGTGCAGTTTCATGTCTTCTGAAACCTCCACGGTCAGCTGATCTGAAACATCACGCACCGAAGCGAGAAATTGCGACTTGGAAAGCACCGCGCCGTCGTAATCGGTGAGCACAAAATCTGGATCCAGTATTTTTTCCATCGCACCGGCGTCGTGATGCAGTTGCATTTGATTCCACAGATTTTCGAGCGCGATGATCTTGGATTCATCGTTGGCACTCTGAGAACAAATTGCAGCGGGCAGTAAAACAAGAACTAGAATGCTGGGCCATACTCGGCGCATGAGTCTCTTTTCTATACCGCGCAGAAATTCGTCGGAATCACAGCCTCCGATTTGCAAAGATGGTAGCCGATTAGCGCGCCATTTGCGAAGCGAACGATTTTTTATCTGTCATTCTCATTTCTTAACTGAAAGCCAAATTTCAGCAAATAGTTACCTGTAAGTTAGAGTTTCGTTTGACTGCGTTGACTGATTTCCGGTCTCCACCTAAGATGTGCGCCTGATGGATAATTCTTCTTCCCTGATTGGCCAAACCGTATCCCATTACCGCATCGTCGAACGTCTTGGCGGAGGCGGCATGGGCATTGTGTACAAGGCGGAAGATGTCCGTCTGCACCGCTTCGTCGCATTGAAGTTTCTGCCCGATACGGTTGCCGAAGACCCGCAGGCTTTGGCGCGATTTGAGCGCGAGGCCCAGGCTGCGTCCGCACTGAACCACCCGAACATCTGCACCATTTATGACATCGGCAAAGAAAACGGCAAAGCCTTCATCGCTATGGAATTTCTGGAAGGCAAGACTCTGAAGCACGCCATTTCCGGCCGCTCGATGGAGATAGAAGAATTGCTCGAAGTGGCCATTGGCGTTGCTGCCGGATTGGACGCGGCGCGTTCCAAGGGCATCGTGCACCGCGACATCAAGCCGGCGAATATTTTCGTCACCGGAAAGGGCCACGCCAAGATTCTGGATTTCGGGCTAGCTAAGGTGAAAGCGCCCAAAGGTACGTCACAAAACTCCACCAGCCTGGCGACACTGGCAGATGATGAAGAGCAACTGACCAGTCCGGGAAGTACCTTGGGAACAGTCGCGTACATGTCGCCCGAGCAGGTGCGTGGAAAAGAACTCGATGCGCGCACCGACCTCTTTTCCTTTGGCGCGGTGCTTTACGAGATGGCCACCGGAAAATTGCCGTTCCGTGGCGACACATCCGGACTAATTTTCAAAGCCATTCTCGACGGAGCACCAACTCCGGTGGCGCGTATAAATCCGGACTCGCCCGCCGAACTCGAACGCATCATTGATAAGGCCATTGAGAAAGACCCGGATATGCGCTACCAGTCCGCCGCGGACATGCATTCCGATTTGAAGCGCCTGCGGAGAGACACCGATTCGGGCAGACTCTCCGGCTCCGGAAGAGCGGCGGCGCAGGAAGCAGTGGCCGCCGCCGCAAGCGAATCGCACGCATCAATTGCCGCAGTCTCCGAGGCTCCAGGAGGAAATAAGAAACTGTGGATAGGAATCGCCGCGGCGATTGCCGTGATCGCCGCCGTAGGGTATGCGGCATACCACTTCGGAGCAGGATCAAAAAATTCCGCCGGCCCCGCACAAATTGCGCAGATCAGCCATTGGGACAAACCGATGGATCAGGCGCGACTCTCCCCAGACGGCCACGCCGTCGCGTTCAGCTCTCCAGTCGCCGGCGTGGAGCAAGTCTTCCTCATGCTCGCCTCTGGCGGCGAGGCACTGCAGTTGACTAACGACGAGACCGACAAATTTGTAACCAATTTTTCCGCCGATGGAACCGAAATTTATTACCGGCGCGTATTCGGCAAAGATGAAACCTGGTCGGTACCCACGCTGGGAGGAAGTCCCAAGCGCGTCGTTGCAGGGTACGCAGTAGCACCCTCAGCCGATGGAAAGTCGCTCTATTACACCAAAGCGACCAGCAAGATTATCTACCGCGCAGACCACACCGGCATGGGAGAAGAGTTGGTATTTGCGTTGGATCCTAAATCGCTGGGTATCTCCCGCATCATGCCGTTTCCGGATGGCAAACGCTTGTTGGTATTGGCAGCGAACGGAATTTCGACCGTTTCAGGAGTTCAGGTGTTCGTCGTGGATATGGAGAAGAAATCCGCCGAAGACCTCATAAATATTCAAGGGAATCCCAGCGACGTCGTTTGGCAGGAGCCGGGAAAAAGCCTCCTGTTTAGTCGAACGATGACTGGTTTAACCAATATCTGGAAGTTGAATCTTTCCGATAAATCGATGACCCAGGTCACCTTCGGACCCGGGCCTGACCACTCGCCCATGCCGGATCCGGCCAGCCACGGCCTTTTTCTCGTTAACGGAAAATCCACGGGATTTCTGACCGTTTACAACACGCGCACGAAAGAGTACGTAGATATCGCCGGCGAAAACGCTACACAACCGGTGCTCTCGCGGAACGGGAAAAGGCTGATGTACATCACCTTCCCGTCGCGCGACCGCAACGAATTGTGGGTGGCCGACGTGGACGGAAACAACAAAACACGGCTGGCGCAGGCGCCTTCCATTGCGACCGGTTTTTGGTCGCCGGACGATTCTCGAGTTTCATTTTTTACGGAAGAACCCGGTAAGGATGCACAACTGTATGTTGCGAATCCGGACGGTACTGGCTTGCATGCCTTGAAGTGGAGGAGCGCTACGACACCGCAGGCGCTCGCTTGGAACACGGATCAAAAAACCGTGTTCATCAATGGTTGGGAAAAGGGAGCAAAGACCGGGTCCATTTGGCAGGAAAGCGTGGAAGGATCGGAGCCGGAAAAGCTTACCGACAATTGCGGCTTCGCTTTCGATGCTTCCCCAGACGGCAAATATCTGCTGAGCCTGATCGTGGGCGGCGACAAGATTGGGATTTATGCTTTTTCGTTATCCGATCGATCTTGCACGATGCTGGTGCCGGGCGTGGTGACCTTTGGAGTGAATGTCGAGAAGGATGGCAAGTCCTTCTTGTATGCCTTGCCGGGGAAAAAAGATGTGACTATTTACCGGCAAAGGTGGGAAGCGGGAAAGGCAGTAGGCCAGCCGCAAGTGGCGCTAAAACTTCCATTCGCTTTCCCCCTCGTTGCAGGCGGCAATGCATATGACTTTTCGAGAGATCTCACCACCGTCGTCTATGCGCGCTATAACGGACACGCCGACTTATATCTCCTGACTCAACAATGACCCGCACGACAAGTTTTTGTTTCCTCGATTTTTGGCGCCGATGATTCTTGTTTCGTAATACCACTCCATCAACAAAGTTAACTTCGCACGAAAATCTAAAACGCAGCAGTTTCAGCACATCGAGCATGTCGTTGCGAAGCGAGCGATTTTTTTCATTAACATCTTCAATATTTTTGATAGGAAAAGATGGCTGTTAACAAGTTTTTACACAACCGCCAGTTCCTCTCTGCATCGAATTTAGTAACAAAACGAAATTGAAACTATTCCGCGGCAATGCGTGCGGTGTCCTGCGCGCAGCGGCGCACGGAAAATAAAAAGGAGCTGTTAATGAAAATGTCGAGAATCTCAACACTGCTGTTCGGTAGCGCACTTTTGTTTTCTTCGGCCGCACTCGCCGGGGGAAATAATCGAGGAAAACTTGAATTGACTGACAAAGTCGTTGTCGATGGCCAATCCATCGCACCCGGCGATTACCGGGTGGAGTGGGATGGCAGCGGCCCGGCGGTACAAGTGAGAATTTTGCAAGGTAAAGAGACCGTGGCTACCTTGTCCGCTCATGTGACCGAGCAGGCCAGTCAAAACCCTCAAGATGCCTATAGCACTCTGTCCGAGCCAGATGGCTCCAGGGAACTGACGGCAATTTACCCTGGTGGGAAGCGCGTTGCTTTGGAGTTCAACCACGCCGCCGCTGGCGCGCAGTCGGGAAACTAACCCACAGCACGCAAACTAAACTGAAGCACCGCCCATTCCTTCCCGGCCCAGCCGGAAGGAATGGGTTTTAATTTTTTGCGAATGTCATAAGGCAGCTGGTGAGCGCACCTTGCCCGTGGTTTCGTGGTATCCCTATAATCACGACTATGACAATCCTGCGCTTTACGCTGTATTTGCTACTGGCGGTCTTCGCGAATGCAGCGGCGCTTCGTGCCACGCCTTCCCTACTCGCTAACGCGTGTGTATCAACGAATGCTCAAGATGGTTCTGCTCCACCGCTACCACCGACCCAACAAACCGAAACACAGCAAGCTCCCGCGGACGCTCCTTCCGACGTCATCGGCAAACAACTAATCCCGGACTTCGCCGAGGTATCTCCGACGCTCTACCGCGGCGCCCAGCCACGCAAACATGGTTTCGAAGCCTTGGCCAAGATGGGAGTCCAAATCGTCGTAGATCTGCGCGGAGATCGCAAAGGCGAACGCAAAGAAGTGACCAGTTTAGGCATGCAATACGTTCCCATGCATTGGGAGTGCTCATTCCCTAAGGACAGAATTTTTGCGGAGTTCCTCACTTTGATCCGAAAAAACCCCGGCAAGAAAATCTTCGTTCACTGTCGTGTTGGTGATGACCGCACCGGAATGATGATCGCCGCCTATCGCATGGCCGAGGAGGGGTGGAGCCCGAAGCAAGCGATGAAGGAGATGACGGAGTACGGCTTTAACCTCCCCCATAGGCGCCTGATTTGCCCGCGTTTGTCTGAATATGAGGAACACTTTCCCGAACGCTTTGCGACCAAGCCCGAGTTTGAAGAACTTCGTTCTACAAAACCGAGCCGGCTCTCTGACACCTCTTCATCGCAGCCGAAACCAGCACCGACAAAGGAACCAACCTCACAGTCCCCCCTCTAGAGCAGGTGAGCACTCTACGCGATATGTAAAATATCAGGTGATTTTCGCAGGCGCTTTTGGAATCACGCCAGTTTCTTTTCTCGTTTGTACTCGTCGAACTTCTCCAGAAACCGGTCGATGTCTTTCTTCTGAAGATAATACGGCGTGGATAATCGCAACTTGTTAGGATCGGCGCCGCGGATGCGAATTTTGTGCGTGTGCCACAGCCAGTTCTCCAAATCCATGCGCGGAACCGGCGGGACATTTACGGTGACGATCGCGCAACGCAGCGCTGCATCCGGCGAAGTCCAGGAAATCGCGCCCCGCTTGCTCATTTCCGCGAGCATGTAGTCTGCAAGCGCGCGGTGGCGGCGTTCAATGCGCTCGAGGCCAATGTCGTTGGCCATCTTGATGGCGGCGCGCAGGCCCCAGAGCGCGGGGACGTTCGAGCTGCCGATGCGCTGGAATCGCTCTGCGCGAATCTTAGTGTCGTCCCAGCCTTCCGTGGCGATGGTGTTCCAAAGGCGGTCAATCACTTCGTCGCGAACGTAGAGAAAGCCGGAGCCCTTGGGCGCCTGCAGCCACTTGTGTGGGCTAGAACTGTACATGTCGCAACCAATGTCGCGCACGTTGAAACGCATCATGCCCGGAACATGCGCGCCGTCCACCGCGGAGAGAATACCTTTGGAGCGGGCCAGCGCACAAATTTCCTTCGCGGGCAAAACCACGCCAGAGAACGTAGTGATGTGGCTGAAAAATATAACGCGGGTGCGCGGTGTGATGGCCTCGTTGAAAAGGTTAAACACTTCTGTCGCATTTTTCACCGGCCGCGGCAGAGTGATTTTCTTCACCACGATGCCGTATCGTTTTGCTTTGAGGTTCCAGGGATGTTCGCCGCCGGGATGTTCCTGATCGGTCATCAGCACTTCATCGCCCGGTTTCATGTCCACGCCGTTGGCGATGTAACTGTTGGCTTCCGTGGCGTTGCGCAGTAACGCGATTTCGTCGCGATGGCAGCCTACGAATGCCGCCAACGGATCGCGGAACTCGTTCCATGCGGCATAACCCCAGATGGGATAATCCTCAGGGTCCTGCTGATCCATCTTTTCGGTAGTGGTGTATCCGTCGAAGTTGGCGCGCAAGACCGGAGCTGGGCTGGAGCCTACCGTGCCGTTGTTCAAATAAATTTCGTCTGCGGGAATTAAAAATTGCTTGCGCAATTCGGCCCAGTAGGCTTCCTCGTTCTTGTCGAAGAGAGCGCGATCGGGTAGTGAGGACGGAGCGTCCTGCAGTTGAGCCAGCAAATTCCCACGGAAGGCGAGAGTAGCCCCCAATCCGGTGGTACCAGCAGTGAGAAAGTTGCGGCGGTCGAGCATGTCACCTCCCGAGCGTGCAAAAATTAATGTGGTGGAAAATATGCGAGCGAACAGCGACTGCGAATTGTGTGCACCTTCACAGCGGAATGCAACCTATTTCCTCAGTTTTTGCGAAGGTCATAACACTGCGGCCATACTGCCGGAAATTACCGATTGTCATTCTCGTTCGGCATCTGACAGGTGCATTCTGCCGGCTCACACGTCCGGTAACCGTGTTTGGACGTAGCCGCCCGGCGGCGGACGCTTCGCTTGACGAGCGGAGCAGTGATTGCCGAGCGGATTTGATATAAGTGTGGGTCACGTTGGGGAGGAGGTGCTCCCGTGACCCCACCGGCGCTCGA
>JAUTXJ010000123.1 GCA_030838075.1 Acidobacteriaceae bacterium | reverse complement strand
GTTTCATTTCTTCCGCAAGGCCTTCCGCGAAGAGCAAGTCGAACGCCTTCGTGGCCGCATAGGTGGAAATGTACGGGACGGCCTGGAAGGCCGCAGTAGAAGCCAAAATCAAAATATCGCCGCTGCGCCGCTCCACCATCTCCGGCAGATATAGCCGCGTTAAATGGACCACCGCTGCGCAATTGACCTGCACCATGTCTAGCAAGCGGCTTACTTCAACTGAAGGCAGTTCGCCGTAAGCGCCGAAGCCCGCATTGTTCACCAGCAGCTCAATCGAAATTCCTTGCGTGCGAGTGAAAGCGTAAATCTTTTCCGGCGCCGTTGCATCCGCCAGATCCGCTGCGAATACGGAAATTTTGATCTTGTGTTTTGCGGTAAGCTCGTTCGCCAATTGTTCAAGGCGATCTTGTCGCCGCGCAGTCAAAACCAGATTCGCGCCACCCGCGGCTAATTCTCTTGCCAGCGCGACGCCAATTCCGGCGCTAGCCCCAGTGATCAACGCCCATTTTCCTCGCCACTCAGTAGTTACAGTCACGTCGCTCCCCTCATTTCCCCTACGCTCACTCTATTAAGGATAGTCAGCCTGCCAGTGTACTTGGATCACTGATGAATCGGGTAAGGCCCCAAAACCCGGACGGCTCCCGCTGTTCAAAACGCCCACCGAGGTCAAGCAAGAAAATTGGGTGCTGCCAGAAACAACCCAACGAAAGCGCGCAATTTCCGGCAAAACCATGTGATCCAGCAGGATACGGTGCGGCAAATGTATACAAGAGGTTAATAGTGCCGCCGTGCGGGTGGGTCAAATCAGTACTAAGGTCCCATTCAGGAACACTTTCCTGACACCTAAAAACGTACTGATAGTACTAGATACGTCTAACTCGGCCCTTTCGCCGGGCCTGCTGTCCCGAGTACGCGCAGTTACCAGGTGGCCGAATCTGGCCACGGAGAAGAAATGCCGCTAGACCAGCTAGATCAGCAAATGATCGACAGCCTTCCGCAGCTGGCGGATGTGTACGACCGGTATGGTGTGCAAGTGAACGCGCTATCGGTCACCGAAATATTCGCTCTTTATGAGCGCACCGGATTTCTCTATCCGGACAAAGCGGCGCGGCTTTTCCCGCATGTTGCGCAAGTGCGTGAGAACTGGCGGCGGATGTTACGCGTCGGCGATTCACTTTTGTACGTGCTAACGGCCGGGGATCACAAACGAGGACTGGCATCTCTAGCGGTGTGGAGAGCGTCGCAGAACGGCTGGATGTCCCAGCACCTGGTCTCCGACAACAATCCTTACGCGTCACGCGCAGTCCTGCTTGCGGCCGCCGCGGCCAGAATTCGGAAAGATTGCGACGTATCGGCGCAGAACTGGTTTCGGCCGGAGAATCGATTTCCGGCGCGGGTATTTGGATCGATGGTCAAAACCATCGGAGAGTCACTCTCTTCGGTCCAGCGGCATGCTTACTTCGGATTACCGCGAACTTTGGTGTTGCCGGCGGCGAAACGAATTCGTGTAGTTCCTTACAGCGCGTCGCATAAAAGCGCACTGCTCGAAATTGCTTCCCGGGCGCGGGGCAGAATTTATGTCATCGCTGAGGAACTAGAACAAGACACAGAGTTCGAAACGGTAGCGGAATTGTATCGCAGCGTTGGATTGCGGCGTTCGCGGCACGTTTGGCTAGCCTATCGTGCCAACAAAGAAGAACCGATCGGCGCGGCCATCGCGTATCGCGGGCCGTTAGGAATTAATTTCAGCTACCTGGAAAATCGCTGCGACCTGCTGCTGCTGCCAACACTTCCGGATTCTGAAGTCACCGATGTCGCCTCCGCGCTTCTGAGCGCCTCTTCCGCCGCTTATAAAGATTTCGAATTGAATGAGATTCCGGTGATTGCAGACGAAATGGCTACGCACGCCTTGGTGAAACTGGGAGGCGAATTTGTCCGCCACTACTGCCAGGGAATCTGGCTCAAGGATGGGCATCCAGGTTTTTACAAACACGTTGACAGTTTTTATTCACGAATATTAGCGCGGCTCGAGAGGCAGCAGGAGCCGCAGGAAACTCTGATTGGGCAGGAAAGGTGATGAGTAAAGGCGTGTCCGCAGGCGAATACATCATGGAAGATCCGCGGGAGGCGATGCGCCTTGAGGCGAAAGTGGACGCCCATGCGTGGGTGCAAAAGTACCTGGCGCATCGCGTTGGAGCGGGCGCAGAAGTTCTTTCTGTGGGTTGTGGGCCAGGAGTCATATTGCGCGAGGTGGTCGCGCTCGATAAGTCCATACAAGCGACTGGCGTGGACATCAGCGAGGACCGTATACGGGAAGCGAAACAGCGGCATCGCGGGGTCGAAGCACTGAATTTTGTGCGTGGAGACTCTCATGCGATGGAATTCCCGTCGAATCGCTTTGACCTGGTGTATTCGCGGATGCTGATCGAATACCTGAGGAATAAAGAACAGGCGGTACGCGAGATGGTAAGAGTTTGCCGGCCAGGCGGCACCGTTCTTTTGCAAGACCTGGATGGCCAGCTTTTGTGGCATTACCCCGAAGATGCGGAGATGCAACGGACCAGCGAGAAAGTTGTCATCGCGCTGGCCGATACCGGATTTGATCCCTTTGTCGGAAGAAAACTTTTTTCGTTCGCGCAGAGAGCGGGGTTAGAACACATCGATGTGCAGGTGGAAAGCTACCACCTGATAGCAGGAGTGGTTGGTCCGGAAATCTTGAAGCAGTGGGAACTTAAGTTGGAGATAGCAGCGCCGCAACTGAAGAAAGTGTTGGGCAGTGAGACGGCCGCGAGGGAACACGCCAAAAGATTTCTCGAATATCTGCGCCGGCCGGACACGCTGACGTATTCGACAGTATTTACGGTAAGTGGAAAAAAGCCGCTGCAGTAACGCTGTGTTTCATAGGGATTCGGGAAACCAGCAGGTCGAGGGTTGAGGTTGTGAACGAGATTAAGGACCAGGAACAAGAAATGAAAATCCAGTTTGGGAACCTGACAAGAACGCAGATCGAGTTTTCAGAGAAGGGAATATAACCATGTTTTCGAAACACCCACCCAGTTTAGCCACCGCACGGATCGTCGGGCGAACCGTGCTTGCGAGTTTCATGACTGTCTTTCTGGCAGCGAACGGCGCTGCTCAA
>JAUTXJ010000120.1 GCA_030838075.1 Acidobacteriaceae bacterium | reverse complement strand
CGGCAAAAAACAGCAATGCAAAGTGCGCTCCTCCAACGCCGCCCAAACTCTTTTCTGCAAAATTGCCTCGCCTGAGCGCGCCGCAATCATGTGCCGCCAGCTCATGTCCAACCAGCTCTTCTCCGGTTGGGGCGTGCGCACCATCGGCTCCGGCGAACTCCGCTACAACCCCATGTCCTATCACAACGGTTCCGTCTGGCCGCACGATAACGCCTTGATCGGCTGGGGCCTTTCCCTCTACGGTTTCCAGGATGCCGTCGGCTCCATCCTCAACGGTCTTTACGAAGCCAGCCTGCACGTCGACCTGCATCGCTTGCCCGAACTTTTCTGCGGCTTCCACAAACGCACCGAATCCATCGGCCCCACTCTCTACCCCGTCGCCTGCGCGCCGCAAGCATGGGCCGCCGCCGCCCCCTATCTTTTGCTTCAATCCATGCTGGGCCTGCAGATCAAAGCCGCCGAGCGCCAGGTCTGCTTCTCCAATCCCATCTTGCCCGCCAACATCGAAGAAGTGCGCATCGATAATCTAGGTATCCCCGGCGCCGACTGCGACGTAATCATCCACCGCTATTCCGCAGGCGTCTCCGTGGACATCCTCCGCAAAAAAGGCGAAATCGAAGTCCTCAAATCCCTTTAGTAGTGTCCAAAGAAAATTGAAATAGCGCGAAGGGTGCCCCACCCTCAGATTTTTTGGAGGGTGGGTCTTGTAACGTGGAAACACCGAGATCGATCCGTGCTGAAAGCAGTGGAAGGAACCTGCGGCGGTGGGCACGCGGCACACGGATTTTTCAAGTGGATTGGCTCTTTCGTCAGCCATACAATCCTCAACACCATGTCGATCAAAGCGAACCCTCCCCGCCCGGTTCCCACGCCCGACCTTCTCTGGAAACAATATGAACTTCAAGTCGATTTATATAAGGGATACTTGGAACTGCTCCTTAAGTTCAACGTGTTCTACTACGCTGCCACGGGAGCAATCGTTTCCTACTACTTCTCCAAGCCAGACATTCCATGGATGAAATTTTCCCTGTGGTTTCCAATCCTCATGAGCATTGGTTTTGCGATTTTGTTTATTTACGGCGCGTCGCAAACTCATGTCGTCCGGCAAGAGTTGTTCGATATTCGGGACAAGTTGGGACTCGATACTGCGCCAGAGTACAAAGTTCTCTACATTTTCCTATGGGTTTCTTCAGTCTTGATGCTCATCACTGCATCGGGGCTTCTCGTGATGATGTTCGATTTGAAAGTTCCGCCACCGAAAGTTCATTAGGCTACAGTTGCTATTGATTTACTTCGAAGAACGCGAGTGAAGTCAGGCAGCGGTACAAGGCAAAATACAAAAATGGTATAAATGGCTCTGGTTAAATGGATTTATGAAAAGAAGAGGCGGGCCAGGTCTTCCCGCCTCCTCGCATTCCCCTCTCGGGGAGAACCAGCTAGTCTGACGGAGGGTGACTAGCCAGTCGTGTGTTGGCCTGCCTATGAAACCCCACCCCCCACCAAAAAGTTTCGCACCCAGTCAAAAAAAGTTAAGTAGAATCATTCCGGTAGCTTATAGCTAGCTATCCACATCCAACCACCTGATGCCACGCACCTCCAATCTCAGCCCCGAAAATCTATTGCGTTTTCTGCAGGTTAAAACTGAGCCCGCCTCCGCCAACGACATCGCCCGCGGCCTGCACCTCGGAAAATCCGACCGCCGCCCCCTCTTCAAAATCCTCACCAAACTAAAAAAACGCAACGCCATCGAAGAACTCCCCGGAGGCCGCTATCGCCTCGCAAAACGAAACGCCGCAAAAGAGTCGGCCCCCGCAACATCGCAAACCAAGCGCCGCACCGGCAGCACGCAAACAGAAGACGCGCAGACCAAGCCCGCAACAACTCCCTTGGCTCGCGACGAAATAAAAGGGCGCCTGGTACTCCACCACGACGGCTACGGCTTCGTCGTCCCCTCAACTCCGGTTCCGCAACTCGATGGCGATCTCTTCATTCCGCCCAGCGCAATAAACGGCGCCATGCACGGCGATCAGGTCATCGCCAAAATGAAGCCCGCCTACGGCGTCACCGGAGCCCGCCGCGCCGAAGGCACCATCGTCCGCATCCTCGGCCGCGCACACGCCACCGTTGTAGGCCTGTTCCGCTACAGTTCCAGCGGCAATGTCGTTCTCCCCTACGACATTCGCATCCAGAACGAAATAGAAATCCCGCCCGGCGACGAATTAACTCCAGCCCTACGCGAAAAACTAGGTTTACCATCCGCCGATCACATCCAAGGTCGCCCCAAGCGCCTCCCCGTTCTACCCGAACTCGATGGCGCTGTCGTCAACGTCGAGCTCACCCGCTACGCCCGCGGTGGCGCCCCGCCAACCGGACGCGTCATCGAAATTCTCGGCCGCCCCGGCAACCTCGGCGTCGACATCGAAATCATCATCCGCAAGCATCACCTCCCGCACACCTTCTCCGCCGACGTCCTCCAGGAAGCCGCCCGCCGCGCCGTTCCCATCACCGAAGCAGAACACCAGGGCCGCCAGGATTTTCGCGACCTCCCCATCGTCACCATCGACGGCGAAACCGCCCGCGATTTCGACGACGCTGTTTACGTCGAACGCAAGCCCGACGGCGGCTGGCATCTCCAGGTGCACATCGCCGACGTCTCCCATTACGTGCGGCCCGAAAGCCCGCTCGATCATGAAGCCCGCCTGCGCGGCACCTCCGTCTATTTTCCAGACCGCGCCGTCCCCATGCTCCCCGAATCTCTTTCCAACGGCATGTGCTCCCTCAAGCCCCACGAAGACCGCCTGGTCATGAGCGCTCTAATGGAATTCGACCCTACCGGCAACATGCGCACCGCCCGCATGACTCCCGGAATCATTCGTTCCTTCGAACGCATGACCTATACCAATGTAAACAAAGTCATTGAGAAAGATCCCGAGATGACCGCGCGTTACGCGCCCTTCGTAAAGCATTTCGCCAACATGAAAGAGCTGGCGTTGCTTTTGAATAAACGCCGTAACGAACACGGCTCCATCGACTTCGATCTCCCCGAACAAGTCATCGAATTCGACGATCAGCAGCGCATGGTCAGCATCGGCCGCAGCGTGCGCAATATCGCCCATCGCCTCATCGAAGAATTCATGCTCGCCGCCAACCGCGCGGTCGATAGTTATCTTCAACAGCGCGGCATCAATTCCCTTCACCGCGTCCACGAAAAACCCGACGCCCGCAAAGTTCTCGAGTTCGAAGAACTGGCCCGCGCCTTCGGCTACTCCCTCGGCGTAGAAAATCTGCAGCAGCGCGAAATTGCCGTGCGCCACGGACGCACTCCGGCCCCCGCGCGCGCCGGCCGCCCCGACTCCTACGGCCACGGCCGCGAACGCCCCATGAAAGTCGCGCTCCCTGGCGGCGTCGACCTCAACATCACTCCGCAGCATTACCAGCGCCTCATTCGCAAAGTCACCGGCAAGCCGGAGGAGCGCATCATCTCCTACTTAATGCTTCGCTCCCTCAAGCAGGCGCGTTACGCCGCCGAGCCGTTAGGCCACTTCGCCCTCGGCTTCGACGAGTACACCCATTTCACTTCGCCCATTCGCCGCTATCCTGATTTGATCGTACATCGAGTTTTGAAGTGGGCGCTCGAGCATCCCGACAGCAAACCCCAATCTACAGATTCGCCTCGCGCCGCACAGTGGAGCAAATCCGCCGCAGCAGCGCTCGCCGCGCAAAACGAAGAAGCCAAACTCTACTCCCAGCATCAACTCGAGGAAATCGCCGCAGAATCCTCCGAAGCCGAACGCCGCGCCAACGGCGCAGAACGTGAATTAATGGATTGGAAGACCGCGCAGTTCATGGAGCAACATCTCGGCGAAGAATACGACGCCCTGATTATCTCCGTACAAAAGTACGGCTGCTTCGTGGAGCTCTTCGAAGTTTTTGTGGAAGGTTTACTTCCCATCAATGCCCTGGAAGAAGCCGCTGGCACCCGTGTCGTTTTTCGCGAAGCCGATCACGCCATCGTCTCGGCACCCGGAGGAGCAGCCGACAGCCCCCGCGGCGGCCGTCGCAGAAACGCCCCCGGGCGCGGCCGCGGCGCCAAACCAAAACAACTCACCTGGAGCCTGGGCGACAAAGTCCGCGTCCGCGCCGAACGCATCGACCCCATGCGCAAACGCGTCGAATTCGCGCTAGTCAGCGCTTCACAGTAACGGCCGAAATTATTAGAGAGGAGTCTTCAAGAGCGCGGCGTAAACGGAAACAGGGACAAGAACCTCTGCAATGAGCGACAGTCGGATGCGGCGCCGCAATGTCGAGGTATTCTTAAGAAGTTCATGAGATTAGAAAAATTATCCAAACCCATTCTGGCCTGCCGTGCTCGCAATCATATTTTCAACCATTGGATGGCTGGGATCGCCGAATCGGCCAGTAATGTATGTCGACGCGATACGTGGCTTTAAAATCGTTGAGGCTTTTTTCGGTCTGCCCGGTGTTTTTGTGGCCGTTATAGCCGCTATGCTATTTTCGCCGCAGGGCTTCCATGGTGGGGACCAATTCGTATGGGTCATCTTCCCCGCTAACTTAATCATTTACTTCGTTTTTTTTTACCATGTGGTTCTCGAAAACGCCGCGCGGATCGCAAACGACAGGCGGGCCAGTGAGCTAATGGAATGGACCCATCCAGGTTTCTGCGAGAAGTGTCGCCTTATCCTACTCGTACTGGTCGACCAGAACGTTTCGCCCGCGTCTTCGCGGGAGCTTCTTCATCGCTCATTTCGATGTCATCGTGATCCCGGCGCACCCGCACAATCTTTCCCAAATATTCCTGCGGCTCCGCCTGTTCCGCAGCACCCTTTGCGCTCACACTATCGCCCAAAGTATCGTCATCTTCGCCAATCCGCTTCGCCAGCAAATTCTCTCCGCACTGAAACAGCACCACATCCCCAGCGCGCATATTTTTCAGCTTCTCTCTTCGGATTAGCGCAATATCGCCTGGATGAATCACCGGCAGCATGCCGGTTCCCTTCACAACCAACGCCGCGCTTCCCCGCCTCTCCAGCGATTTCGCAATGCGCTCAATGTCGCTCTTGCGCCGTTCCCCGCGCCCAGGCTTCGCCCTTCTAGGTTCTTCCATAGCCCATCCAGAATCCAGTGTTGCTTGGCAGCCGTCAATAAACCCCAAGTCCCAGTTGCCCAAACCCGCATTACCTACGAATTCCCAATAGTACTTTTCGCACCCTAAGTGTGCAATTTGAGACAGCCAGCTGAGTCCCTCAGCGCGAACATATACACGGGGTGAAAGGGATGTAGGTGGAGTTATGCACGAAAAGCCGATGTTGAATTCACCTGTGGAAATCCACAGTGTAGCCGCCGATGAGTTCGCCAAGAACGCCATTGAGCGCTTGGAGGCCTCGCACCACGCACGCCAGGCGCTGAAATGCATACTGTCCGAAGCCATAAATCCGGACCTGGAGCATATTGAACGCGATAAGCGGATGCTCACTGCGCTAGACCGCATCCTAAATCGCAAGGCCTTTGGTGCGGCTGGATAATTAAGTTCGGAGCTCAACACCAGGCGGCGTGCCCGCCGCGAGAGGGGTGCGATCTAGATCGCACCCCTCACAGCGACATTCTCACCCAACCTGCCGCCTCCACCTAGATACAAGAAATCTCTCTTCTGTGTCTGTAAAGTTGCGGGATGCCCCAGGTTCGCAGTTGAGTCATGCACCTGTCTCTTTAAGCCAACTTCCCGTTGCGCAATTTATAACTCACACATAACAACAGCGCCAATTCCAACCCCCCAAATACTTCTGTTATTCTAGAACCCTACTGAATCCATCAGAAGGCGCGCTGTTCCGCTGAGAACGCCCCGCCATTTTTAGCCAAGAGAGGATTTTCGCCATCGTGACCACGTCCATGCATCTGCCCCAAACCCAAGCCACCAAAAGAGCATTCAACTTCAACGCCGGCCCCGGCGCCCTCCCACTCCCCGTTCTCGGGCGCATCCGCGAAGAGCTCCTCGACTGGCGCGGCAGCGGCATGTCCGTCATGGAGATGAGCCACCGCTCCCCTGAATTCGAAAGCATCATCGCCGACGCCGAAGCCCGACTCCGCAAGCTCATGAGCATTCCCGACGAATACGCCGTGGTCTTCCTCCAGGGCGGCGGCAGCATGCAGTTCACCATGGTCCCCATGAATCTCTGCCTCCCCGGCAAGCCCGTCGACGTCCTGCACACCGGCATGTGGACCGCCAAAGCCATCGGCGAACTGAAAAAGGGCATCCTCCACAACATCGCCGCATCCAGCGAGCCCGAAAAATTCGCGCGCCTCCCACGCCAGAACGAAATGAAATTTTCTCCCGACGCTTCCTACGTGCACATCTGCACCAACAACACCATCGAAGGCACCCAATGGAAAACGCTTCCGGACACCGGCAGCGCCCCGCTCGTAGCCGACATGTCCTCCGACATCGCCTCGCACCCCACCGACGTTAAAAAATTTGGCCTGATCTTCGCCGGAGCGCAAAAAAATCTTGGCCCCAGTGGCACCACCATCGTCATCGTCCGCAAAGACCTGGCCGAGCGCGCCGACAAAAATCTCCCCACGCTCCTGCAATACCGCACCCACATAAAAGAAAAGTCCCTGTACCATACCCCGCCAACCTTCGCGATCTACATCGTCGGCCTGGTCCTCGAATGGATCGAATCCGAAGGCGGCATCCCCGCCATCACCAAGCGCAACGACGCCAAAGCCAAGCTGCTCTACGACACCATCGAAAATGGCGGCTTCTACTCCTGCCCCGTCGAACGCGAATCGCGCTCCAAGATGAACGTAGTCTTCCGCGTAGCAGCCGGCGACGAATCCATCGAAAAACAATTCGCCAAAGAAGCCGCAGCAGCAGGCTTGGTAGGCACCCCCGGCCACCGCTCCGTAGGCGGCATGCGCGTCTCCCTCTACAACGCCGTCACCCCGGAAGCCGTCCAAGCCCTGGCCACCTTCATGCGCGAGTTCCAACGCACCCGCGGCTGATCTGTCGGCATTCAGAGCGCGTCTAATGCACGTCGCCGCCATCTACGACATTCATGGCAACCTTCCCGCGCTGGAAGCCGTGCTTCAGGAAATTCGCCACGAAAAAGTCGACCAGATCGTCGTGGGCGGAGACGTCCTCCCCGGTCCCATGCCGCGCGAAACACTCGAGCGCTTGCGAAATTTAGACGCGCCCGCGCATTTCATTTACGGCAACGGCGAAGTTGCAGTCCTCCAGCAAATGGCAGGCAAAGAACCAGCAGCCATACCACAAGGATTTCGCCCCGTCATCCGCTGGAACGCCGAGCAATTGGAACCCCCACATCAACATTGGCTATCCACCTGGCCAAAAACTGTAACCCTTGAAATCGGCGACCTCGGCTCCGTTCTCTTCTGCCACGCCACCCCCCAAAACGAAAACGACATCTTCACTCGCTTGACTCCCGATGACCGCCTCGTGCCGCTCTTCGAAAACCTCCACGCCGCGGTCGTCGTCTGCGGCCACACCCACATGCAATTCGATCGCAAAATCGGCCTCACCCGCATAGTAAATGCCGGCAGCATCGGAATGCCCTTCGGCCAACCCGGCGCCGATTGGCTCCTGCTTAACCCCGACATTCAATTCCGTCACACCGTCTACGATCTCGCCAGCGCCGCCGCGCGGATCCGCAGCACCAATTATCCCCAAGCCGAAGAATTCGCCGCCCGCAATATCCTTAATCCTCCAACAGAAAAGGAGATGCTCGAAATATTCACCCGCGCAGCATTCCCCGCCAACCCCAAATCGGCATAGGGGGAGCGGTCGCCCGCTCTCCCCTGCCACACCACCGGACATGCGGGTCCGCATCCGGCGGTTCAGAGGGTTACGCATGGCCATCGAACAGCCGAGGAAGACCAAGAGAGTCGAAGTAGGCCAGCGGAAGCGCGATAGACAAGGCCGGGCTGTTCGACACACGCCAGGGACCGTGCGGACTGCCCGCTGTTTGTGCAGCGAGTGCCGTACCAACCCCGCGTTGCCGTAGCTGCCCGTACCGCTGCTTCCCGCGTTTCCATTGCTTCCAGATCATGGACCGCAGACGATGGCGTATCCATTCCTCTAGTGCCTTAAGCAGTGAGGGTGTCTGACAGAAGCCGAAGTAGCTCTTCCAGCCCCTTAAGTAGGCCGTCAGTTCTTTCAGCATTTGTTCCAGACTGATTCCTCGTGTCCGTTGTGTCAGCTCCCGGATCTTCTGCTTGCAACGCACTAGAGCCTTCGGCGAAATTCGCCGTTTCGGTTCTTTGTTGTTGCTGAAGCTGAAGCCCAAGAACTTCCGTTCCACTGGTCGAGCCACTGCACTCTTGGCCTCGTTCACCTTGAGCTTGAGCCGTCGCGTGAGGAAACGCGTGACATTCGTCATCACCCGCTGTCCCGCTCGTTGGCTGCGGACGTAGATATTGCAGTCGTCCGCGTACCGCACGAAACGATGCTTGCGCCGTTCGAGTTCCCGGTCGAGTTCGTCGAGTACGATGTTCGATAGCAGTGGAGAAAGTGGACCGCCTTGCGGGGTTCCTTCCTCCGCCGGACTCACCAGCCCGTTCTCCATCACGCCCACTTTCAAGAACGCTCCGATCAATCGGAGCACTCTCTTGTCGGTTACCCGCCGTGCGATCGCCGCCATCAGTTTGTCGTGGTTGACCCGATCAAAGAATTTCTCAAGATCCAGGTCTACCACCCATCGATGGCCTGCAGCTATGAACTGCTGCGCTTTGGCTACCGCTTGATGCGCCGAGCGTTTCGGCCGGAACCCGTGACTGTGTTCGGAGAAAGTTGGGTCCCATCTGCGTTGCAGAACCTGCATCACCGCCTGCTGGATCAATCGATCCA
>JAUTXJ010000067.1 GCA_030838075.1 Acidobacteriaceae bacterium | reverse complement strand
GATACTTGCGCCGGAAAGCTCGGCCAGGATATTGGCTTTCAAAAGCCAGCAGAAAAATACCGACCCCGCCATATCGCTAACAAGTCGAATCGCGGCGCGGGGTGCCGTCCAGTACGGACGCGCAAGGTTGGCAACAGCAAGCCCGATGTTAACGAATGAAATGAGCAAAAACCCCCAAAAGAAATAACGCCAGGGGACTGGAGCTAACGCAATTCGTAAATTCACTTGGTTCAGCACCACTCCCGTGAACATATTTGCCGTCCACCAGAGGCAGAAGATCATGTTGGCGGCCAATTCAACTATGGAATTGAAGCGCGAAATCAAGTTGGGGTTATTTACAGGTGGCAGCTTGCGCAGGTTCCATTCTTCCAAAAAATGAGACTTGCGCTGCGCTCGTTCAAGAATGGCGAAGACCAGCGTCACTGTGCCGGCCGCTAGAAAGGCGGTGCCCCATAGCTGCGCCCACAACGACCCCAATATCTCAACCCAGGAGTGACTAGCGAACTTCGCCGCGTACCCGGAATAGAAAATTAACAAGGCGATCCATGTCACTGTCCATGGCGCCAGATAACACAACATGACAATTTTCAGCACCAGGCGATAAATAGGAAACAGCACTGGTCCGATCAATTGCTCCTGCGGCAAATAGCGATTAGCCACCAGTATCGGCCGGCCCCGCTGTCTTAGGATGGCCTCCAGTTCCACTTCATTCAGTTTGCGTCCGAGCTCGGCTTCCTTCTCGTCGATTTGAGAATGGATATCCTCAGACAACTCCGCAATGATGTCTTCCTTCTGTTCCTTGGGCAGCCAGAATTTAACGGCTTGCAGATACCGTTCGAGAAGTTGCATGACCATACTCCTTCAAAATTGAATTTATTGAGGAATCCATATTTCGCCACTCTGTGAGCAACTGCTGGAGGATCTGTTTGCCCGCCGCGGTGAGTTGGTAAAAACGCTTGTTACGCTTTTGTTCTTCGCGCCATTTGCTTTTTAGAAGACCTTGGATCTCCAAACGCCGAAGCAGCGGGTACAGAGTGCCTTCGTCAATCTCGATGCCATGGTCAGCCATAATTTTTCGCAGCGTGTATCCGTACTGTTCTGAGTGCAGAGCCGCCAGGACCGCCACTACCAGGCCTCCACGCCGCAGTTCAAGACGGAGATTGTCAAAGTTTTCTGAGCTCATCGACGTACAATGCGCAGCATAGGATGTGACATATACTATGTATAACACAGTATGATGTCAAGTCTTTTTTCGAGCAATTTTGCGCATTCGTCAGCGACGTTTACGGCGTTTTAACCGCGAAGGCTTGGAACGATGCGGCGTCAGGAGAGAATCTCGAGTCTTTTTCGGAAGCTTGGCAACGATAATGTCGTAGGAATCACGCACCAGGGCCGCCAATTCAGCGGAAGAAAGCGCGTCTTTCGTTTCCAGCGCGACCCACTGCGCTCGAGCCAGGTAAGGTGCGGGAATAATACCCGGCCGTTCAGTTAAGTCATAGAAATTTTCTGGAGAAGCTTTGAAAGACAGCCACACAGGAGCGGGCTCAAGAACCGCGTGAGCGAACATCTTGCCCGCAACCTTGAAGGTCAGATCGCTGCCCCAGATCACATGTTCCGTGACGGTTGGAAAAGAAAGGCAAAGGTCGCGGATCCAGCTGGCATCCATTCGGCGAATCTAAAAGAAAATTCAGCGGGCGACAACAATTTGTTTATTTCGTCAGGATTTTATATTGCGCGGATGTGAGCGGAACGACGGAAAGGCGGCCTTGCCGCACCAGCGGCGAATCCTCGAACAGCGTGTCGGCTTTCATTTCCGCCAGTGACACGGGACGTTTTATAGGTGAGCCTGCTTTGATAGTGACGAGCGGGTTTTTGGGATCGTCATTGTTTACTGACACCACCGTCGCGGTACCTACCGCGCTCTTGACGTCGCCAGTCTCATAAATGATTAATTTTGTTCCCGGCTTCATCTCACGAAGATTTCTTAGCGCCACAGGATTGGATACGCCATCCCATTCCGTAACGGAATCGCGCTGCAAATCAGCGAATGAATATCCGGTGGGCTCTGTTTTCAGCAAATAATAATCGGAAGCCATCAGTTATAACCTCTGTTGAGAGGCACTATTCTAGCGATTCTTCAATAATTTGCGTGCAAAAAACCTTGCGCGTCGATTCAGCGGATGGTCGGCAACGTCAAACCGTTGGGTCCGCTCACAAAATGCTTGCCACTAACGCAGCTCGCGAATAATTTCCCGCGCCGCGTTGGCCCCTGACGCACCGGTGAGCCCGTTGCCCGGGTGCGTTCCAGAGCCACAAAGAAATAATCCGTGAATGGGCGTTTTGTAGCGCGCCCAATCCAAAACCGGCCGCATGGTGAAAAGTTGATCCAGTGCAAGTTCGCCGTGAAAGATCTGCCCCCCGGTAAAACCGTATGTGGTCTCGAGGTCCTGCGGAGTGATGACCTGTGAAGCCCCCACACGCTCAGCGAAATTTGGGGAGTATGCGGCAATCGTTTTGATCACTGTTTCGCCTAGATCTTTGCGGCGCGCGTCCCAGTTTCCATTTTTCAATTTGTACGGCGCGAACTGCACGTACGCCGACAGGACATGCTTACCCTCGGGCGCGAGAGACGGATCGAGAAGCGTCGGAATGGTCAAATCGAGATAAGGAGCGTCCGAAAATTCTCCATACTTCGAAGCGTCAAATGCACGCTCCAGATAATCGATTTCCGGGCCGATGTGAATGCGACCGGAGAGCGCCTGGCGAAAACCATCTGCTCCAACGGCGCCCGCGAGCGAAGGAAAACTCGGCAGCTCGTTGAGAGCAAAATTTACTTTGGCGACAGTGCCGTTGGCGCGAATATTGCGAATCCGCGAAGCAAAAGTTGGATCGAGTTGCGACGGATCCATGAGCTGGAAAAATGTGCGTTTGGGATCGACACCCGAGACGATAGCTTCAACGGCAATTTCATCTCCGTCAGCGAGCACCACGCCGGCAACAGCGCCATTTTTTATTCGGATGTGCAGCACTTCCGCGTTGGTGCGAATTTCCGCTCCGGCCTGCTTGGCAGCTTCGGCCAGTGCATGCGTCAAGGTTCCCAGACCACCGCGAGAAAACGTCGCAGAGCCAACCGGATGTGCATCTGCTGCGGCGCGCAGAAGCAGTACCGCCGTGGAACCCGCGGACCACGGTCCCAAAGCTGTTCCAAAGATTCCCCGAGCCGCGATTACGGCGCGTAATAATTCTGTCTCGAAAAACTCCGCGACAAAATCCGCCACGGCCATCGGTCCCCAGCGCAACAAATCAAAAATGCCGTGCCTGCCCAGACTGCGAACACCGCGCCCGGTCTTCAGCAGGTTCCAGAGATCTTCCGGAGAAGGCTTATCTATGGACGGTGGGGTGATGTTAGAGAGCTGCGCAAACACACTAGAAATTTTTTCGAGCGCAGCAGCGAACTGAGTATATTTCGCGCCGTCCTTCGCCGACAAGCGAGCGATGCCGCCGGCCGTCTTGGCATGATCATCGTAGAACAGCAGCGATTCGCCATTAAGCGCTGGCGCAAAGACGCGAGGGTCAGGGCGAAGAATTTCGCAATTAAAATTTTCAACTTTCAAGTCGCGGGCGACATCAGGCCGCAACGGACCGAGCGTGTGGGCCAATGTCGAGGCGCGGTACCCGGGATGAAATTCTTCAGTGACGGATCCACCGCCGACAATTTCGCGCCGCTCGAGGACCACTGGCTTGAATCCGCCTTTGGCCAGATAAAATGCCGCGATGAGCGCGTTGTGACCGCCGCCGATGAACGCTACACGCTGTCCGATGGGCATGTCAGTTGGGCTCTTTGGCAGGACGCGCGGCAGTTGACGCTACGGGTTCCGTCGAAGTTTGCGTGCCATGTTTTGCCGGACGCCGCTCGGCCGATTTTTTCCATTCCTTGAGAATGACTTGGCTGGCGATGCGGCCGTTGGCGCCCATGATGCCGCCGCCCGGATGCGTCGCCGAACCGCACATATAAAGGTTGTCGACAGGAGTGCGGTAGTAAGCCCAGCCCGCCACTGGTCTCAGAAAAAATAATTGCTCCAGCGAAAGTTCGCCCTGAAAAATATTTCCCTGCGTTAATCCAAATTCGCGCTCCAGATCAAGCGGGGTGAGAATCTGCCGCCCAACGATGATGTCTTTAATATTGGGGGCATATTCAGCGATCGTATCGATCACATTGTCACCGAAAGCTTCGCGTTGCTGGTCCCACGTGCCTTCTGCGAGCTTGTACGGCGCATATTGCACGAAACAGGAAAGAACGTGTTTACCGGGAGGCGCAACGCTCGGATCGGTCAAACTTGGAATCACCATGTCGATGTATGGGCGGCGCGAATAGTGACCATATTTGGCGTCGTCGTAGGCGCGCTCCATGTATTCCATGCTGGGAGAAATGGAAATCGCGCCGCGAAGATGCGCTCCATCGCCCGGCAGTGACTTAAATTCTGGGAGCGCATCCAGCGCGATGTTTACTTTGCCGGATGAGCCGCGGAATTTGTAGCGCCGCACGCCTTCCAGAAAATCGGCCGGCAATTCAGAGGGTTCAAGAAATTTTTCAAAAGTGAGATGTGGGTCGACGCTGGAAGATATTACGTTGGCGGTAATTTCTTCTCCGGATTGTAGAACGACGCCCGCTGCGCGACTTTCTTTCACCACAATTTTGCCTACCGGCGTTTTGGTGCGAATTTCCACCCCGGCTTCGCGCGCCGCTGCGGCGATGGCGTTGGAAATCGCGCCGGTTCCTCCACGGCTGAATCCCCAGGAACGAAACGCTCCGTCAATCTCGCCCATGTAGTGATGCAGCAGAACATATGCGGTGCCCGGCGAGCGAATGCCCAAAAAAGTTCCAATGATTCCGGACGCGGACATGGTCGCTTTGAGCACGTCCGTCTCGAACCACTGATCCAGAAAATCCGCCGAGCTCATGGTCATGAGCTGAATCAGCGTGTAGCGCTCGTCGGAAGATAGTTCGCGGAAGCGTTGCATCAGAAAGTTCAGCTGCTTCAAATCGCGCGGATTCAGCGTCGTTGGATCGGGAGGCACCATGGAAAGCATGGGCTTCACGAAGCGGCACATCGGCGTCATCATCTTCGAGAATTCGTCGTACGCCTCGGCGTCGACCCGCGAGTGCCGCCGAATTTCGCGAATGGACTTGGCGTGGTCGTTCATGCGCCATAGATGATTGCCATCGGGCATCGGAGAAAACGTGCCATCCAGCGGCAGGATTTCCAAACCGTGGCGAGGGAGATCAAGCTCCCGAATAATTTCCGGACGCAACAAAGAGACGACGTAGGAGCATTCGGAGAAAAGAAAGCCCGGGATGATTTCCTCGGTAACCGCGGCCCCGCCGAGCACGTGCCGGCGTTCGAGAACCAAAACTTTTTTCCCGGCCTTCGCCAGATAGGCAGCGTTAACCAGGCCGTTGTGACCGCCGCCAATGACGATCACGTCGTAATGTTGCGTCATTTTGTTAAGGCTCCGTCAACATAGAGCGCGAGGAATCGACCAATGGCGCGATCGCAATGCGCGCATGTGAATGTAAGAAGGCTGAGAAAAGCAAAAGGCATTCTACTGGCAGCGGCAATGCGGCACAAGTCGCGCGACAATTTCCGCTGAAGTTCACGCCATAGCTCATCGCGTATAATGCAAGCATCATCGGTGCGGCGCATACTCAGGCGAGTATCTAGTGAGCAAAATAATCTCGGTAAATGTTGGGTTGCCGCATACCGTCGTCTGGCACGGCCGTGAGGTCATTACCGGCATATTCAAAGATCCCGTTGACGGGCTCGTCTTTTTGCGCAAGTTAGATCTTGATGGCGACCGCCAAGCCGACCTCACCGTGCATGGCGGCGAGTACAAAGCCGTATATTGCTATCCTCTGGAGCACTATGCGTATTGGAAGCAGGAGCTGCCCGGATACGATTTGAAGATGGGAAATTTTGGAGAAAATTTTACAACCGAAGGCTTGCTGGAAGATGCCGTCCATCTCGGCGATCGATTTTCTATTGGCTCCGCAGAGGTAGTGCTGACGCAGCCCCGCTTGCCTTGCTACAAGTTGGGTATCAGATTTCAGTCGGACGCCATGGTAAAGCGCTTCCTGGCCAGCAAACGCTCGGGCTTTTATTTTGCCGTGGCGCGCGAGGGCGATGTTGGAGCGGGTGATGAGATCAAAGAAGTTTCGCGCGATCCCAATCGCGTTTCGATTTCAGAAATTAATCGTTTGTACTTCGCGCACAAATACACAGACGCAGATGCTGAGGTTGTGCGCCGCGCCTTGCAGGTTACAGTTTTCCCTGAAAGTTGGAAGGAAGATTTTCGCGCCCGACTACCCGCCTGAATTCAGTTAGTAATTTGAACGTCACGGGCGAATAAACACTCACGCGCACAAGCGCCTTGCGGCTGTGCTGAACCAACACCTATAATTCAACAGTTTCGTAACACAATATGTTTTTTGCAGCGCGTACCTTTGCGCCGCGGTCACTGGAGGGCTTGTGCCGGTTGGTACTGCATTTCACGAGAGAACGGTCGCGCTGTGCGAGAGCCTCAATTACCGCGAGTGGTCCGGCTACTACACGGTCAGCGCGTATGAAATGCATCACGAGCACGAGTACAATGCCATCCGCAATTCCGCGGCGTTAATCGATATTTCTCCGTTGTTCAAATACAAGGTAACCGGAAAAGATGCGACGAAATTCGTGAATCGCGTGATTTCGCGGGATATCAATAAAGTCGCGGTCGATCAAGTAATTTATTGCTGCTGGTGCGATGTTGAAGGCAAAGTCATCGATGACGGCACCATTACGCGACTGGCCGAAAATGAATACCGCTGGACGGCCGCGGATCCCAGTTTGCGATGGTTTCAGCAAAATGCGCTGGGCTTGAGCGTACGAATCGAGGACATTACCGAACAGGTCGCCGCACTCGCACTGCAAGGACCTACGTCCGGAAGATTGCTAAACGCCGTAGCCGAAGCGAATATTAGCAATCTGAAATATTTTCGCGTGACCCACGGAAAAATCGCCGGCGTAAGCGTGGACATTTCGCGCACCGGATATACAGGCGACCTGGGATTCGAAATCTGGATGCCCTGGCGCGACGCGGTGAAAGTTTGGGACGAACTAAATTCCAAGGGTAAAGCGTTTGATATTCATCCGGCCGGAATGATTGCGCTGGACATCGCGCGCATCGAGGCGGGCCTGATTCTGATTGAGGTCGACTACACCTCCAGCAAGAAAGCGTTGATTGATGGGCAGAAATTCTCTCCCGCGGAGATTGGGCTGGGCAAGCTGGTCGATTTGAAGAAAGAGACTTTCGTCGGACGCGAAGCGCTGGCGCGCGAGGCGAAGAAAGGCGCGGATCGCTCGCTGGTGGGGCTCGAAATTAATTGGAACGAAGTGGAATCGCTATACGACAAAGTCGGCATGGCGCCGCAGGTGCCGAGCATGGCCTCTCGCACAGCGGTGCCGGTGTATCGCGGCGGGCGAGTCGTAGGCAAGGCGACGTCCACAACATGGTCGCCGACGCTCAAAAAAATGATTGCGCTGGCTTGCGTGAATCGCGAGAACTCTTCGGTGGGCATGACGCTGAATATCGAGATTACCGTCGAAGCCGTGCGGCACACTGTATCGGCGAAGATAGTGCCGCTGCCATTTTTTAATCCCGCCCGCAAAACGGCGATACCGGTAATCTGACTGCGGCGCGTTTTATCGCGGGCGTCCTCCGAAATTTCTAAGATCGTATTCACTCATTCAGGCGATTGTATTTTTTCAATACTGCGCGCAGGCGGTCGTGCGGTAGAGCGATCACCTTGTGATTCTCGATGCCAGTCATCGTTTCGGCTGCAACCATTGCATTGATGATGGCTTCTTCGGTAGCTTGCACGGTAGCAGCAAAGAGTGGTTCAATTTTTTCATTGGGCAACATTTTTAAATCCACGACATGATCCGCAAACGCCGCCCCGGGATTAGCGGTTGAAAACGCGATAAAAATATCGCCGGAACCGTTGCCGGAAATACTTCCGTCGCGTCCCAGGCCCAGAGTGACGCGCCGAGCCACGCGCTTCAATTGATCAGCCACCAGAGGCGCATCCGTGGCGACCACCACGATGATGGAACCACGATCCAGTTCATTAAATGTAGTGGAAGCGTAGGCACGATCTTCGGGAATTTCTTGGCCCACCGGAACGCCCGCAATGCGCAGATTCGGGCGTAATCCATAATTGCACTGCACTAGCACGCCGACCGTGTAGCCGCCGAACTTCGCATCGAGCTTTCGCGACGATGTGCCAATGCCGCCTTTGAATTCATTGCAGACCATTCCGGTGCCGCCGCCGACGTTACCTTCCGTCACTGGCCCGGACGATGCCGAATCGATCGCGTGAAAAGCATCAGCAGGTTTGACGTGAAAACCGTTGATGTCATTGAGCCAGCCGTCCCAAGTCTCCGCGACCACCGGCAGCGACCACCAATACCCTGCGGGATCAGGCTGCCCGTGGGCAACACGCCACTGAATTACCGAATCGCGCACAACTCCGACACTGTGTGTGTTGGTGATCATTACCGGGCCTTCCAGAAAACCGGATTCCTCCACCCAGGTCGTGCCGGTCATTTCTCCGTTGCCGTTTTCGGTAAACCAGCCGGCAAAAACTGGATTACTCATGGACTCCGGACCGCGCGGCAAAACCGCAGTGACACCGGTGCGCACCGGACCTGTGCCGACCTGCAATTTTCCTTCTCCGGAAATAAGTGTGGTGTGACCGACAGTCACGCCGGCGACATCGGTAATGGCGTTGAGCGGACCGGGCGTGCCGTCAAACGGAACGCCAAGATCGCGTGCGCGTGGTTTGCCATGGTTCTTTTCCGAAGTCTTGTTCTGAGCGCGAACCGTAGTAGTAAGCAATAAAACGGAAGTAAACAGTGAGACTAGCATTCTGGAATTACGTTGCATGATCAACAGTTATCTCCGGGAGTGAGAAAACAAAAACGTAGGCTGCAACAGTAATGCAACGCTCGCTGAAAGAGAAGAAGGATTCCAGGCGACCTCTAACAATGGTTGGGCCCAGATTCTGAAATTAAGATGGAAACACTTTTGCCAGCGCGAAATTAATTGCTTTTGCAATGAGCGTGGATTCTTCGTTCTTCAATATAAATGGCGGGGCCAGCAGAATGTGATCGCCGCGTAGGCCATCGACACACCCTTGCGTGGGATAGGTGAGCACGTTTTCTTCGATAGCAGCCTGACGGATGCGCTCGGCAATATTTTGCGAGGGCGGAAAAGGTTCGCGGGACGCTTTCTCTCTAACGAATTCGATGCCGATTAATAAACCCATACCGCGAATATCACCGACATTCGGATGTGATCGCAAAGGCTCCAGGTCGCCGAATAGAGTTTTTGAAATTGACGCCACTCGTTCGAACAATTTGTGGGCTTCCAGGTAGTCAAGTACCGCATTGCCAGCCGCAGTGCAGACCGGGTGCGCCTGGTATGTGAAACCGTGCTGGAAAATTCCAGAACCGCGTTCGAATGCTTCGACGATGCGCGCAGAAACCATAACAGCGCCGAGCGGTGCGTAGCCACTAGCGATTCCCTTCCCCACCAGAATCATGTCTGGTTCCACGTTCCAGTGTTGAATGGCGAAAGGTTTCGCGGTGCGGCCCATTCCCGACATTATCTCGTCGGCGATTAGAAGAATTTTATTTTCATGGCAAATTTCCGCGATGCGCGCAACATAACCATCGGTCGGCACAGCCGCACCGAGCGTCGCGCCAACCACCGGCTCAAAAATAAATGCCGCTGACGAGCTGCCCAGTGGACCGCGCAAAAATTTATCCAAATCGTTAGCGCACGCTAGGCCGTATTCTTCGCCCGTTAAATTCCCGGCATGGTGAAATGCAAAGCACTCCGAGACATGCCCCCATTCAGCGAGCAACGGCTCATAAGGGGCGCGGCGCGCGACATTGCCGCTGACAGTCATCGCGCCGAGGGTGCTGCCATGGTAGCTCTGCCGGCGCGAAATCACCCCGTAGCGCTGCGGCTGGCCCGACTCCAAATGAAATTGCCGCGCAAGCTTGATGGCTGTCTCGGTGGCTTCCGAGCCGCCGGACGTAAAGTAGACACGGCCGCCATTGCGAAAATTTGAAGGCGCAAGCTGTAAGAGACGGGCGGCCAGTTTCTCGGCCGGATCGGAACGGAATTGCGAGGTATGCGCAAAGGCAATCTGCGATGACTGCTCCGCCATGGCCCGGCCAATCTCGGCTACACCGTGCCCAATGTTGACCACTGCAGCTTGGCCAGCCGCATCAAGAAAACGCCGTCCATCTGAGGAAATGATCCAGCAGCCTTCTCCCCGAACGGCGACGGAATAATCCTTTTTAAAATTTCGCGGGAAGATGCTGGAGCCGCTCGCCATAGTGAATTGGTGCGGAAATTGTAACAGACGGAAGACTCGACATGAGCCCGTGATGATCGCGCTAGCGATATCGGTAGTTGTGCTACGCTGGCAGCGTTTTTCGCCGGCTGACGATTTAGCGCCTCGCATAATTGCGAAAATCTCGAAAATGGAGAGGCATTGGGGGCAGAGTCTTCCAGTGGTTTGGTTCGCACCATCGGCCGCTGGAGTCTGTCGGCATTAATCGTAAATTCGGTGATCGGCGGAGGCGTTTTTGGTTTGCCTAGCGTAGTCGCAGGCCGCCTTGGAAAGTATGCTTCCCTGGCTTACTTGCTGGCGGCCGCGGGCATCGCGTTGGTTGCCGCGTGCCTCAGCGAAGTCGCATCACAATTCAGCGAAACAGGAGGCCCTTATCTATACGCGCGAACCGCGTTCGGGAGATTCTGGGGCATTCAAATCGCGTGGATGACCTGGTTATCGCGACTCGCCGCGGCATCGGGCACTGCAAATCTTTTTGCCACTTATCTTGCGGAGCTCTTTCCACGCGCGGTGCAGCCTGTGTATCGTGTAACAATTCTGTCCACATTGATCGGGCTCCTGGCGGTAATCAACTATCGTGGAGTGCGATCGGCGACGCGAGTCAGCGATTTTCTAACCAGTGTAAAAATATTTCTCCTGCTGATATTTATTGGCGCAGGACTAGGATGGTTGATCGCACATGGCCAGGTTGCGCCGGCACCATTGGGCCACACAATCGCTCTTCGAGATTGGCTTGGGGCAATTTTGGTGCTGGTCTTCGCTTACGGTGGATTTGAAGCGGTGTTTTTCGCCTCAGGAGAGATGCGCGACCCCCGAAAGGATTCAGCCGCAGCCCTGTTTTACGCACTCATAGTGGTCACGACGATTTACACTTTGGTGCAAGTGGTGATCAACGGGACGCTGGCCAACCCTACCGCGACCGAGCGCCCCCTTGCGGAATCGGCGCGTCACATTTTTGGGAACGGCGCTGCGGCAGCGATTGCTTGCGGGGCACTGGTGTCCATCTACGGATATTTAGGCGCCAATATGCTGCACACTCCGCGCTTGACGTTCGCACTGGCAGAGCGCGGAGATTTTCCGCGATTTTTTGCAGCTGTGCATCCCAGATTTCGCACTCCTCACGTTTCTATTATCGTTTACACAATGTTGCTGCTTACCTTCACGGTAGTAGGAAATTTTCGATGGAATATTACCCTTTCCGCGGTGGCGAGATTGCTGACTTACGCTTCATTTACCGCGGCGCTGCTGGTATTGCGAAAAAAGCGCCCCGAAGCGGATGCGTTTCGTCTTCGTGGTGGTTATCTCATCGCGATACTGACACTGGCGTTTTGTGTGTTGTTGTTTTTGCAGACGCCGCTCAGCAATTTGTCCATCGTTCTCGGCGTCATCGTAATTGCTGCGCTGAACTGGCTACTGGTCCGCCGTAATGACACGGTGCCGCAGCCTGAGGCATAGGCCAATTTGGCGAGGCTGTTTCTCTGGATCATCAGTTTCCCCTTGAGACTTGTTGGCACGTCATCGTGAGAAAATTCGTTGTTCGCGTGTTGAAAACAGCGGAGGGATGAGTTATGACCATGACGCGTACTGGCGACGCCTGGATGCCGGCGGACGAATATGGCCGAGCTTTGCCGAAGTTCTCGGTAAATCTGCTGGTGCGAGATTTATCCCGGTCGCTTTCTTTTTATCAACAAGTGTTGGGAGCCTCGGTCCGTTATAGCGACACCGATTTCGCGGCGCTGGTGTTGAATGGTGTGGACTTCATGCTGCACGCCGACCACACCTATGACCACCATCCTCTGCACACGCGACTGCAAGACGGAGGAAAACGCGGCACCGGAGCTGAACTTCGCGTGATGGGCATCGACCCGGATATTTTGCAACAACGCGCGGAGGCGGCAGGCGCAATCATCCTTCAGCCCGTGGCGAATTTTCCGCATGGATGGCGCGACGTAATTCTGGAAGATCCCGACGGCTACATTTGGGCGGTAGGCGTACCGTTGAACAAGTAACTTACAGCGAAGCTGATAAACCCATTAGACTTGCGGCGGCATGCGTTGCATCTAAAACGAAGGTTCAAGAAACATTGGCTCGGTCCCTTGGCATCGAGCATGAATCGTGACATTATCCAAAGCCCTGCAAGGCAAATTCCCAAAGTCACTCAGAAGGAGAAACGCATGAAACTGGCGGCGCTGCGGTGCGGATTCGTGGCGGTGGTATTGAGCGGCCCGTGTCTAGCCATATTCGCGCAAGACACCGCCAGCAACCGGCCCATCACCTTTGACGATTTAAGAAGTATGCATCGCGTCGCGAGCCCAATGGTTTCACCCGACGGAAAATGGATAGCCTATTCCGTAGCGACTCCAGACATGGACGCCAACCGCAATGCCAGCAATATCTGGGCGGTACCTGCGGCTGGTGGCGCGGCAATACAACTGACGCAAAGCGGCCACGATTCCGCTCCAGCGTGGTCGCCGGATAGCAAAACGTTGGCATTTATTTCTTCGCGCGACGGAAATTCGCAAGTTTACGTGCTGTCGATGGAAGGCGGTGAAAGTCACGCGATCACCAAAATTGCCGGCGGTGCAGATTTAGTGAAATGGTCGCCGGACGGCACGACGATCGCTTTTACCTCAGCGGTTTACGTCGATTGCAAAGACGATGCGTGCAACAAAGCTCGCGACGCGGATAAAGAAAAAAACAAAGTGAAGGCGAGATCGTACGAACAACTGTTATATCGCCACTGGACCCACTGGTCGGAAGGAAAGCGCAGCCACCTGTTCGTAGCATCCGCCGACGGCACCGGAACGCCTAGGGATTTGACTGCCGGCGCAAATTACGACGTGCCTCCCGATGAGCGCGGCGGTCCGGATGATATTAATTTTTCGCCAGATGGAAGGGAGATTTGTTTCACGGCGGTGCCGGAAAAGGTCGAAGCGCTGAGCACGAATGGAGAACTGTTCATAGTGCCTGTCAACGGCGGCGAAGCGAAAAAAATCACCACGAATCCGGGATTCGATGGCAATCCGGTGTATTCCCCGGATGGGAATTACATCGCGTACCACGCGCAGTTGACCCCGGGATATGAGGCGGACCGCTGGCGGGTGATGCGCTACGACCGCCATTCAGAAAAAATTGAAGATTTGTCCGAGAAATTCGATCGCAGCGCGGACGGCCTGGCGTGGTCGCCCGATAGCAAAACAATTTTCTTCACGGCCGAGAGCGAAACGCTTTCGCCGATTTATGGCGTCGACGCACGCGGCGGAGCGGAGCCGAAGAAAGTCGTCGCTGAAGGATTCAACACCGCCGTCTCGTTCAGCCGCGACGGGAAGATCATGACCTTCGAACGCACTAGCCTGACCATGCCGGCCGAAGTTTTTGCAGCGTCGGGCGAGGGAGCGAACACCCAGCAAGTGACGCATCACAATGACGCTTTGCTGGCCCAGCTAGATATGCATGCACCGGAAACATTCTGGTTTGAAGGTGCCGGCGGTTCGCGAGTACAGGCCATGCTCCTTCGACCGCCAAAATTTAGCGCCACCAAAAAATATCCGCTGCTGGTGTTGCTCCATGGCGGACCACAAACAATGTGGTCGAATGCCTGGGGCTATCGATGGAATGCTCAGGCATTTTCCGCCCCGGGTTACGTGACCCTGATGATCAACCGCCACGGGTCAACCGGCTATGGCCAGAAATTCACCGATGAAATCACGAATGATTGGGGTGGCCAAGCTTACACCGATGTGATGAAGGGCGTGGATTATGCGCTGGCCAATAATAAATTTATCGATGGTTCGCGCATGGCCGCCGCCGGCGGTTCCTACGGTGGATTTATGGCCGACTGGATCGCCACGCATTCCGGACGCTTCAAGGCAATCATCAGCCACGCGGGCGTTTACGACCAGACCTCGATGTACGCTACCGAAGAGTTGTGGTTTGCCGAGCACGATATGCAGGGGACACCGTGGAGCAATCCGGAAAGCTACAAGAAGTGGTCGCCCTCTACTTACGCCGCAGAATTGGGGAAATACAAAACGCCAACGCTGGTGATCGCTGGAGAAAATGACTTTCGCGTGCCGTACACGCAGTCGTTGGAATTTTTCAATACCCTGCAGCGCGAGGGAATACCATCGAAGTTGGTAATCTTCCCGGACGAAGGCCACTGGGTGCTGAAGCCACAAAATTCGCAATTCTGGTACAAAACTTTTCTTGACTGGCTGGCAATATATCTGAAATAAGACTTCGCACCGTTGCGCCAATCAGGCCGTGGACAGGCGATGGAACGCGCGACGCGCGAACTTAAATAAATAAAAGATCAGAAAACCAGAGAGAATCAATAGTGCGCCAACCACGATCGTGGTGGTCAGCGGATGGGCCCCGGCCATCCAGGTAAGCCATACCGCGAGCAAATCTTCGCCAAAACTTAAAATCCAATTACTGAACGGTTCGGGACTGGTGTTTACGGCTGCACGCGTGGAGGCTTTCGCACTGTGCGAGGTGAGCGCCACACCTCCCGCGAGCAATGCGGCGGCCCACTTCCACTCCAGCGATATGTCGCCGACCGAAGCATAAGCGAGCAGCGCCGCGGCCGGCGGCCGAATAAATGTGT
>JAUTXJ010000052.1 GCA_030838075.1 Acidobacteriaceae bacterium | reverse complement strand
CACGAACAGTCTTCGTAAATACTTGTTACCCCGTTTACTGATGCCCAGCAATTTCTGCTTGCCACCGCTGGAGTGCTCTCCCGGAACGATCCCCATCCAGGCCGATAGCGCTCGCCCTTTTCCAAATGCGCTTGCGTTGCCGATCGCACCGATCAAAGCCGTCGCCGTGACCGGCCCAACTCCGGGGATCTCCGTGAGTCGTTGGCAGGCTTCATTTTCTTTCGCAGTTTTCTGAATGACCCGATCCATCTGCTCAATGCGTCCCGCGAGTTGTTCCAGTTCCAATTTGAGCTGAGCCAACAAAACACGGAATGAGTCGGACAGATTCAATTCAGCGTCTTCCAGGATACGTGGCAGTCGCTCATCCAGATGACTTCGACCCTTCGGCAGAGTCAGCCCACGTTCCAGAAGAAGACTGCGAATCTGGTTCACCACCGCCGTGCGTCGCATCACCCAACGCTCCCGCACCCGATGCAGCGCTTGCAGGTCGAGCTGTTCCTCCGTCTTGATCGGCACAAAACGCATCCTCGGCCGTTGCACCGCTTCCGCAATCGCTTCCGCGTCAATATAGTCGCTCTTGTTCGTCTTCACATAAGGCTTTACATACTGAGCCGGCATCAAACGCACTTCGTGCCCTTGTGCTCGCAGGGCCCGCCCAAGGAAGTGCGCTCCACTACACGCCTCCATGCCGATTAACTGCACTTCGAGATTTGCGGTGAAGGCCAGCAGTTGCGTGCGGGAACATCGCTTCCGTACGACCACCTGCCCACTTGCATCCAAACCAACCAGATGAAAAACCGTCTTACCCAAATCGATACCCAGCACATGTAGTTTCATGGAATGCCTCCTTCCTCGCACTCTACAACTTCTAGAGTCCTGCGGCGGACCATCCCATTAACTGGCACATCCACCTGATCGTTTGGTCAGGATTAACGCATTCGAGTAGTACCTTCCTTTAAATAATCGGCATCCAGCGGGGACATGGCCTACTGAAGGCTAATGTATATACCGGCCTTCAAAGGAGCAGAGATGAGAAAGCAATGTCTTGTTGTCGCAGCTGCCGTGATGATTGACTTCTTGAGTGTCTTTGGAGCCGCAGCGCAAGGCCCCCAGGGTGCAGGCTCAGAGAAAGCAGCCCAGAGCACGGACGCTCCGCGCTCCTACAATCCCATCAAGTGGGTGAAGAAAGGCACGAACACGACAACCGAGAAGCCGAAGAAAGGTAAGAACAAAAAACGTTCAGAAAAGTCTGCTACGCCAGACACCTCGGTGCCGCCGAAGGCTGATCACTGAGAAGACTCTCGGCGATAGGTCCGAAGATGTTGGCTCGAATCGCGGGATTTTCTGCGTGGCCCGATTTGCGCCACAGTCCGATAATCCCGTTTATCAGGACTTGGCTTTTCTCCCGCGATTGTTCGATCGACGCATTTCGTCCACTCTGTCTAACGACAGCACTTTCGATTGGGTGGATAATTTCTGCGGAACTACGTTAATGAAGGCCTCGCTGCTGTCTGCGCCGGAACCATCTTGCTGCTTGGTAAAGAGGTCATAGTACCGGTCGCCTGCGGCGCAGAGCGACTCGTGCGTGCCGCGTTCAATGATTCGACCTGCCTCGATCATTAAAATCTGCTGGGCATGCCGTACAGTCGAGAGACGATGGGCAATTACAAACGTAGTTCTCCCTCGCATCAAGTGAATCAAGCCTTCCTGGATAAGCGCTTCAGATTCGGAATCGACGCTTGAAGTCGCTTCGTCGAGAATCAGAATGCGTGGATTTGCCAGCAGGGCACGGGCAATAGACACTCTCTGTTTTTGTCCGCCTGAGAGCTTGACGCCCCGCTCGCCGACAACGGTCTCATATTTGTTCTCCAAATTTTTGGCAAATTCATCCACGCGAGCGGTCACGCAGGCTGCTAAAATCTCCTCCTCCGTAGCGTCCGGGCGGGCGAAAGCTACGTTTTCGCGGATGGTTCCGTCGAACAAGAAAGTCTCCTGTAATACCACACCCAGCTGCCTGCGGTAGGAGTCGAGCTCTACGTGTGCAAGATCTACCGTATCAACGAGAACGCGTCCACTCGTCGGAACGTAAAATGAGGCAATCAAGCCAATGGTCGTGGATTTTCCAGCTCCTGAAGGTCCCACGAAAGCCGTGACGGTGCCCGGTTCGGATTCGAAGTTAATGTCATACAGCACCGGCTTGTTGACCTCATAGGCGAAGTTCACGTTTTCGAACGCCACCTTTCCGCTAATTCTATCGAGCCGCTCAGTCCTCCCCGAAAATTCGCTTTCCCGCTTTTCGTCTAAAACCTCGCGGATACGTTCTAGCCCAGTCAGTGCTTCTGTGATTTCCGGACCAATTCCAACAATTTGAAAAACGGGTGCGATCAGCATGCCGAGGAAGGCAGTGTATGAGACAAAAGTACCGGGTGACATTCTCCCGGAAAGAACCTGGCGGGCGCCGAGCAGAATAATCAAGGCACCTAGCAGTCCCATCAGTCCAGTAGCGGACAGACTCATGAGGGACGTGGCCGTGAGTATTTTCAGAACATTGTCGAGCAGTCGTTGCCCACCAGCGGCAAAGATTTTTCTTTCCCGCTCCTCAGCCTGGTAGCCTTTTACAACACGAATGCCGCCAAGCGATTCGGCGAGCCGGCCTGTAACTTCGGCATTTATTTTGGGTCGGGCGCGAAAAATGGGACGAATGATCTTAAAAGCCTTATTCACCACTATCCCGAAAATCAGGAGAACCGCGAACACCACCCCAGTCATCATCGCGCTAGTGTGCAACAGATAGACCAGCGCAAAGATAGCAGTAATCATACCGCCGACGAACTCGAACAATCCCGTACCTATCAAGTTTCGGACACCTTCAATATCATTCATAATCCGGCTAACGAGCGCGCCCGTTTTGTTTGCATCGAAGAATGAAAGCGGGAGCCGACCAATGTGGGCCTGTACCTTCGACCGGAGCTCCGAAATCATCCGCTGTGAAGATTTTGACAGAAGCTGGGTAAGGCCAAACGATGTTAACCCCTGAATAAGTGTTGCTCCGACGACGAGGAGAACAATTGGAAGGAGGAGATCGCTACGACGTTTGATGAAGACATCATCGTAGAGATACTTAGTAGATCCGGGAAGAATCAGTCCGGAGACCCTGTTGACGACCATGA
This sequence comes from Acidobacteriaceae bacterium, assembly GCA_030838075.1. Classification (GTDB taxonomy): domain Bacteria; phylum Acidobacteriota; class Terriglobia; order Acidiferrales; family UBA7541; genus Acidiferrum. The sequence goes on along the minus strand of JAUTXJ010000052.1, from coordinate 2,966 downwards.
GCAAGAACCCTATCGTCAGGGTTCCCCACCGCGGTTTGATGAGTCCCCAGATGTCAGGAAGGAGCTTCCAGGCCAGTTTCGCATAGCGTGGTTTCAGCTCTGGCATTTGATTATGAAGAATCACGAAGGTTCAACTTCACCAACATTCTCTCAGTCAGCTGAACTGTTTAGGACCGAGTCTGCATGCGAGACACTACCAGCTTCAACTCAATAGCTGGGTCCAGTCTGTCCTAATTTGCACAGTAAGTCCGGAAAATACTCCGCGATGAATTAATCAGTGCGTAGCATAACAGTGGAACGGAGGGATGAGATTCTGAGACTCTTGTAGCTGCTAATAGACATCCCGGGCAGGCGGGTTATTCGGAAGTTTAATTAGATCAACCGATTAAAGGGTGTTGCATCGACCGGTTGAGCCGGCGCCGCTTATCGGAATATGGCTTTTTGGCTCGCGGGCAGTGGGTGTCGTGGAATCTGGTGAAATCACTTTCCAGCCCGACGTCGTTCCCAAAACACCAGAGCATCCTGTGGATCAATCCGCCATTGGTTGGAAACTTTGTAGGCGACCAATCGGCGAGAACGTATCCATTGCCGAACCGTCCAGGGCCGCATCTTCAGAAGTTTGGCAACCTCACCCGTGGCTAGTGCTCGGTCGTACATCGCCAATCGTTGTGCGATTGTGTCCATGTACATAATCTACGGGGAATTTCCGGCGGAGACTAAATTCCGTAAAACGAAAACGTCCGGGCAAAATACTGATAGCTATTTTTCGGGACCAGGTTAAGGTACGCGCTACGTTTTACGTTTTTGGCACGCAGGAAAACGTAAAATTGGCCCTAATAGACCAACATGCAGCAACATTGTAAGGTGAGAAGAACGAGTCCTAAATTGTGGGAGAACAGCTATTTCGTGGTTTTCGTCGGGTTTGGTAAATTTTGTGTTGTGGTAGCGATACCGGGATTCGAACCCGGATTTCGGCCTTGAGAGGGCCGCGTGCTAACCCTTACACCATATCGCCGTGACGCAAGTCTATCACAACAGAAATCTACGGCGCTCAAAACCGCGGCGGCGGGTTGAACGCCACTGAACTTGCCCTCGATTTTTTATTCTTGCCAGGAGGTTTGCGTAGCACAGGCTTCAGCCTGTGTGATTTTATTCTTGTCCGCTCAGAACTGCACACAAGCTGAAGCCTGTGCTACTAATCTCAGTGTGGGCTGCGCCTTCGGGCGCACTGCTTCAGGTAGGGCAGCAATTCGCTGGCTAACTTTGTTTTGTCCAGCAGCGTGACAGCGCCGAAAGATTTGGCGAGGACTTTCGTCTCTTCATCCGTCCAAAGGGACATCGCGAGTACTTGACAATCGACCAGGCTCGATTTTAAATCCGATGGTTTTACCTTTTTTTCATCGCCCATGTGGATGTCCATGACTACCACGTCAGGGCAAAATTCAGCCGTAAGATCCATCGTTTCACGAAAGCTGCCGGCTTCTCCTACCAGTCGTACTTCGGCATCATCCTTAAGAAGCGCCGAAATCACTTTTCGCATGGACTGATGATCGTCAGCCAATAATACGCTAATCATGGTTTTACACCGTCAGGAACGAAGGGCTTGGGCGTGAGGGACTGGACTTACTATCATCTTTGATTTAACACTGGGGTTAGGGCTTGTCAACCGCGATCGATAATCGGTGGCGGGTCAACTTCGTTTATGAACGAAACAAAAAGCTGCCCGCCCAAAAAGCGGGCGACCGCCACAGAGGCACCCCCACGGTGGCACCTGGTTTTGTAGAGGACTCTCGGTCCCGTGTTTTTCGGGGCGGAGAGGGCATGTTTAGATTCAATCTAACCCACTAGTGTTGTGTCCCTTAAGTAACTAGCATAAGTCTTGCTTTTGACATTTCGGTATGAGCACCTTCGATGGAACAATGGAGGTGTCTATGCCGATGGGACGACCCAAGCCGCCCTTGCTGTTGCACCCGGAGGAAAGCGAGCAACTGCGCTCCGTCGCAGCCTCGCGCACCCTCCCGCACGGTCTGGTAAGGAGGGCGCGGATCATTTTGTTGAGTGCTTCGGGAATGAGCAACCAGGCGATTGCTGCCCGGCTTCATCTCAACGCTGTGACCGTAAGCTATTGGAGGAGGCGTTTTCTCCAACAAGGTCTGCAGGGGCTGCACGGGGAACTGCGCCCGGGTCGCCCTCGCTCGATCAGCGATGAACGAGTCGCGGCGCTGATTCGCAAGACGCTGCGGACAAAGCCCACCGACGCCACACACTGGAGTTGCCGTTCGCTGGCGGCGCAAACGCGCCTGTCGAAGAACACAGTGCATCGCATTTGGCGCGCGTTTGGTCTGCAACCGCATCGGCAGCGTCACTTTCAACTCTCCACCGATCCCTTCTTCGTTGAAAAAGTGCGGGATATCGTGGGGTTGTATTTGCATCCGCCGGACAAAGCCGTGGTGTTGTGCGTCGATGAAAAGAGCCAGATCCAAGCCTTGCAACGCACTCAACCCCTGCTGCCCATGGGGCTGGGTTACGTCGAAGGGGTAACTCACAACTACGTTCGCCATGGCACCACCACGTTGTTCGCCGCTCTGAATCTGGCCAGCGGCACTGTGATCGGTCGGTGCCAGCGCCGCCATCGCCATCAAGAGTATCTCCATTTTCTGAAACAGATCGACACCAGCGTTCCCCAAGGACTGGCCGTCCACCTCATCGTGGACAACTACGCCACGCACAAGCATCCCCGCGTGCAACGCTGGCTGGCCGCGCATCCCCGCGTGCAAGTGCATTTCACTCCCACCTATGCTTCCTGGTTGAATCAGGTGGAAATCTGGTTTCACATCATCACCCAGAAAGCCATTCGTCGGGGCACCTTTGGCAGCGTCAAAGAACTGGTGGCTCAAATCGATCACTTCGTCCGAACCTACAATGCCCAAGCCAGCCCGTTCACCTGGACCGCTACCGCCGATTCC
>JAUTXJ010000051.1 GCA_030838075.1 Acidobacteriaceae bacterium | reverse complement strand
GCGGTGGCAGCCGCGGGGCAATGACACGCAGTCTTTCCGGCCGTTAGTCCAGGAAGAAGAGGTGTCTGGCGGCGAGACTACTCGCCCTTACTTTGCGTGTCAACTGTCTTGCCAACAGCAACAAGCCCTACGGCTGACTCGATTCTCGAAAGGGAGTATGACACGCATGAAAGTCCAATCATTGGTACGTAGCGCCGCATTGGTTGCCGCCTTGGTGGCCTCCACAATGCCCGCTTTTTCCAAACCGTTAGCTAAGACCATCAACATTTCTCAAAACGCAAAAGTCGGTAAGGCCGACCTGCATGCCGGCGAATACCGTTTGCTGATCGACGGCAACAAAGCCACGATAATCAAGAACAAGACCGCAGTGGCGGAATCCGAAGGCCGCTGGGAAGATCGCGACGCCAAATCAAGCTACGACGCGGTGCTGCTTGGCGAGAACGGACAAGTGAAAGAAGTCCGGTTTTCCGGCCAAAAGCGCGTCTTCATCCTTAGCGAGTAACGAAGAAGGCCAATGACAATTCTCCATCGGGGCGAGAGGGAAGTCGACGCCATGTTTACTTCCCTTTCGCTCTCTCCGCCTTTCACCTTAATGTTTCTGCGTTAGCCTTTGATTTGAATTGCCCGCCCTTGTATTTCAGGTCATATTTTTGATTGTTTTTTTATCTAAAATTCAGCGGAGCAACATGCAGTCGCCATAGCTGTAGAACCGGTAACCTGCCTCCACCGCGTGACGATATGCAGCCAGAATTCGTTCCCGTCCAGCAAGCGCACAAACCAAAGCCAACAGCGTCGATCGCGGCAGATGAAAGTTTGTAAGCAGCGCATCAACTACCCGAAAGCGAAATCCCGGCGTGATGAAGAGTCGTGCTTCCGCTTTGCCAGCTGCCAGGCGTTGACCACAATCTGTTTCGATCGCACGCAGTGCCGCAGCTTCCAAAGCGCGCACGGTGGTCGTGCCCACCGCTAGGATGGGTCGTCCGGCGGTTTTGGCCCTACTGATCTGTTCCGCCGTTTTCGCCGAAATTTCATAAACTTCACTGTGCATCGCATGCGCTTCCAGTGTTTCCGTGCGAATGGGCTGAAAAGTTCCCAGCCCCACGTGTAGTGTCAGTTCGCAAATTTCAATTCCGCGCTCTCGAATCTTTTCGAGAATTTTCGGAGTGAAATGCAATCCGGCGGTGGGAGCCGCGATCGCGCCGGGTTGGCTCGCAAAAATGGTTTGGTATCGCTCACGGTCAGAAGCTTCGTCGGCACGATCGATGTATGGCGGAAGCGGCATGTGACCCAGCCGGCTGATCTCGTCAATTGCCACAGCGCCTGTGGCGGAAGAGAAACGCAAAGTACGCATACCCTCATTGCCATGCGCGATTATTTCCGCTTCAAGCTCGCCGCCACCGAACCGCAGTCGTTGCCCAACACGAAGCTTTTTGCCAGGTCGGACCAGGGCTTCCCACGTAGAGTCATCAACCTGGTGCGATAGTAGGACTTCGATTTCAGCCTCGGCTGGCGACGGTTGCGTAGAACCAGCCACCGCAATTGCCTTCACCCGTCGCCCAAGCAGACGCGCGGGAATAACTCGCGTGTTATTCACTATGACTAATTCATCTCCACGCAGAAGACCCGGCAGATCGGTAAAGAAGCGATCTTCATAGTTGCCAGCAACGTAATCCAACATCAGCATCCGTGCAGCGTCACGACTTTCTAGCGGATGCTGTGCGATTTGTTGGGCCGGCAGTACGTAATCAAATTCAGAGAGCTGCATGATGGCACTGAGTTTAGCAGGATCCATACACATCAGCCTGTTGGGTAATCACCCATAAAATAGAGTCTTAAAATGCCGGAATATTCTTAGTACACTATTGAAAATAAGCATTTTACAAATAATAAGGTCTTTCAAATACATATTTGACAATTAGACACTAAGATTGTATTATGTGCTTGCAGTCATATTACTACAGATTTGGAGGCAAACTCATGAATACTTTGAACCGTTGGGAACCGTTCCGCAACGCAGCCACGCTCCACGAGCAACTCAACCGCGCCTTCGGCGAGGGCTTCAATCGCCAAGAGGAATCAAACCTCACGACTTGGGCGCCCGCAGTCGACATTCTAGAAACCGAACATGAATTGATCGTGAAAGCGGATCTGCCGGACGTTGATCCCAAGGAACTCGACATCCGTGTAGAAAACAATATATTGACCATTCGCGGCGAGCGGAAGTTTGAAAAGCAGGTGAACGAGAAGAATTATCTGCGAGTCGAACGCGCCTACGGATCTTTTGCGCGCAGCTTCTCGCTAGCCAATACCGTAAACTCGGAAGCTATCAAGGCCGACTATGAGAACGGCGTCTTGACACTGGTCATTCCGAAACGCGAGGAAGCCAAGCCGAAGCAGATCAAGGTCAACGTCGGTACTCCGGCTGTTGCAGCCGCAGCGGGAGCCAGGTAACAAAGCTCTAACTCGCCCTAAATAAACCAGAAGTACGGTGGGGCTGGCGAAGTTAGCCAGCCCTTTTCGCTTTCTGTGGATTTCATGCTCACTAGGTGAGGGGTTGGTTCATCCAAGATGTGTTCTGGATTATTTTTAATGAAGTGAGGAACAAATGTTGCGATTTGAAAAGATGACCGTAAAGGCCCAGGAAGCGGTGCAAAGCGCCCAGGAAATCGCCGCTAGCCATGAAAACCAGCAGATCGAGCCAATACATTTGCTGGCCGCCCTAGTTGCACAAGATGGCGGCGTGGTCCCGCCCCTGGTTACTAAATTAGGGATACGCCCGGAAGCGTTGTCCCAGGAGATCGAGCGCGAAATCTCCCGCCTGCCGAAAGTGCAAGGCTTCGGGCAACAACACATGGGCACGGCGGTAAACCGTGTCTTGGAGCGCGCTTTTAAGGAAGCGGAAAAATTTAAGGATGAGTACGTCTCGACCGAGCATTTGTTCCTGGCCATTGCCAACGAGGATCGCGATCCTGCGGGACAACTGTTGAAACGCCAGGGCGCTTCGCACGAGGCCATTCTGCAGGCGCTCACCAGCGTGCGTGGTTCCCAACGGGTGGTTTCGCAAAATCCCGAAGCGACCTACGAATCATTGGAGAAATACGCCCGCGATCTTACCGAACTGGCTCGGCGTTCGAAACTCGATCCGGTAATCGGACGCGATGAAGAAATTCGCCGCGTAATGCAAATTCTCGCGCGCAGGACGAAAAATAACCCGGTGCTCATTGGCGAGCCCGGTGTAGGAAAAACCGCCATCGTGGAAGGCTTGGCGCAACGCATCGTGTCCGGCGACGTCCCCGACGTGTTGAAAACCAAGCGCCTTGTAGCTCTCGATCTTGCCGCATTAATCGCGGGCGCAAAGTATCGTGGCGAATTCGAAGATCGCTTAAAAGCGGTATTAAAAGAGATCAGCCAAGCCGAAGGACAGATCATCTTGTTCATCGACGAGCTGCACACGTTAGTTGGCGCAGGCGCTGCCGAAGGCGCCATGGACGCGTCGAACATGCTGAAACCGGCACTCGCACGCGGCGAACTGCGGGCCATCGGGGCTACCACCCTGAACGAATACAAAAAATACATCGAAAAAGATCCTGCGCTGGAACGCCGGTTCCAGCCGGTGATGGTTGAAGAACCCACCGTGGAAGACACCATTTCCATTCTGCGCGGACTCAAAGAACGCTACGAGGTCCATCACGGTGTGCGCATCAAGGACGCCGCCATCATCGCCGCGGCGACCCTTTCAAACCGCTACATTTCCGATCGCTTCTTGCCCGATAAAGCTATCGACTTGATCGACGAGGCCGCCGCCAGCTTGCGTATGCAGATCGATTCCCTGCCCGTGGAGATCGATGAAATCGAGCGGCGCATCATGCAACTCGAAATCGAGCGCCAGGCATTACTGAAAGAAAGCGACAAGCATTCGAAAGAGCGGCGCGCGCAAATTGAAAAAGAATTGGCGAAACTCAAGGAAGATTCAAGTGCCCGCAAGGCCCGCTGGCAATCCGAAAAACAAGCCATTCAGAAAATTCGCGCATTAAAAGAGCAAATCGAACAGCTCAAAGCCGAAGAACAAAAATACGAGCGCAGCGGGGAATTGGCCAAGGTAGCGGAGATCCGCTATGGACGGATGGCTGCCGCCGAACGCGAGCTAAAACAGGCTGAGGCGCAATTCGGTGCTATGCAAAAAAACGCGCCGATGCTGAAAGAAGAAGTCGACGAAGAAGATATCGCCAAACTGGTGAGCAAATGGACGGGAATTCCCGCTGGCCGCCTACTGGAAAGCGAAGTGCAAAAACTGGTGCACATGGAAGAAAGATTGCACCAGCGAGTGGTGGGGCAGGAGGATGCACTCGCTCACGTCTCCAACGCCGTGCGGCGAAACCGCGCGGGATTGTCAGACCCCAAGCGGCCCATCGGATCTTTTATTTTTATGGGCCCTACTGGCGTAGGAAAAACCGAACTTGCTCGCGCCGTTGCCGAGTTTTTGTTTGATGACGAAAAGCTGATGATTCGCATCGACATGAGCGAATACATGGAGAAGCACAGCGTCTCCAGGCTCATCGGCGCGCCGCCAGGATATGTGGGATATGAAGAAGGCGGGCAACTGACTGAACAAGTGCGCCGCCATCCTTATTCCGTCATCCTGTTCGATGAAATCGAGAAAGCGCATCCCGACGTCTTCAATGTTCTCCTGCAAATTCTGGAAGATGGACGCTTGACCGACGGCCAAGGCCGCACCGTGGACTTCCGCAACACTGTGTTGGTCATGACCAGCAACGTGGGCTCCGCGGCGATTTATGAACTGGCAGGAAATGATCCCGACGCCGCTCGCAAAGAAGCCATGGAGGCTTTGCGTGCGGCGTTCCGGCCGGAGTTCATCAATCGCATCGACGAAATCATCATCTTCAATCCGCTGGGCAAGGAACAACTCGGGAAGATCATAGGCATGCTGTTGAAGAGTGTGGAGAAACTGCTCGCGGAGCGTCGCATCACTCTGGAGCTGACTCCCGCTGCGAAAGAACTGATTCTTCGCGAGGGCTACGATCCAGCCTATGGCGCGCGACCGTTACGCCGCACCATTCAGCGCATGATTCAGGATCCGCTCGCCATGCAGATTCTCGAGGGCAAAATTCTGCCCGGCCAACGCATCCGCGTGGATCGCGATCCGAGCGGCGAGAAGATGCAATTCACGGTCGTTAAGGACAAACAACCCGCGGCTGCGGCATGAATCTAAATGAGGAGCGGAGCGTTTTCGCTTTGCCCAAAAGGTTCCGCTATCTTCAGCGCGAAATGTTTAAGTTTTTTGTGCGTATTACTGGATGGAACCCTTATGAAAATCTTACGAACAGGCGTGCTGCTGATCCTGCTGAGCGTCATGCTAGTGGTTGTCGGCGGTGCGATTGGCGGGCAGAACGGATTGAAAATCGCGCTGGCTATCGCGGTTCTCATGAACGGCATCTCTTATTTTTTTTCCGACA